>JASMLC010000001.1:42344-164118 GCA_030748895.1 Candidatus Poseidoniia archaeon | reverse complement strand
AGGCGATTACGCCGATGAAGGCCGTTTTCGAGAGGCACTTCGTCAGGAACCTCGACGGCGCGCACATCAAGCCCGAGACGGGCCACCGTGCGCGCATCGAGGCGCTGCGCGCTGACATCCGCGAATTCCGCAAGGCGCACAAACTGGAGCGCGCGGTGATGGTCTGGTGCGGCTCCACGGAAGTTTATCAAGCGCCGGAGGGCGACATGTTCGAGTCGCCCGACGCATTCGAGGCGGCGCTGGACAGCGACCATCCCGCGATTGCGCCGTCAGTGCTCTACGCGTATGCCGCGCTGCGCGAGGGCGTGCCGTACGCTAACGGCGCGCCCAACCTGTCGGTCGACTTCCCGGCGATGCATGCGCTGGCGCGCGAGGCGGGGGTGCCGATTGCGGGCAAGGACTTCAAGACCGGGCAGACGCTGATGAAGACCATCCTCGCGCCCGGACTGAAGGCGCGGCTGCTCGGCATCGACGGCTGGTTCTCGACCAATATTCTCGGCAACCGCGACGGCGAGGTGCTCGACGACCCGGAGAGCTTCCGCTCGAAGGAGGTCTCCAAGCTGGGCGTTCTCGAGCAGATGCTCGAGCCGGAGAAATTCCCCGAGCTTTACGGCGACCTGTACCACAAGGTGCGCATCAACTACTACCCGCCCCGCGGCGACAACAAGGAGGGGTGGGACAACATCGACATCCGCGGCTGGCTCGGCTACCCGATGCAGATAAAGGTCGACTTCCTCTGCCGCGACTCAATCCTCGCCGCCCCCATCGTGCTTGACCTCGCGCTGTTCCTCGACCTCGCCCAGCGCGCGAACATGGGCGGCATCCAGGAGTGGCTCTCGTTCTACTTCAAGTCGCCCATGACCAAGCCGGGGCTGCCGCCGATGCACGACCTGTTCGCGCAGAAGGTGAAACTGGAGAATACGCTGCGACATCTGATGGGAGAGACGCTCATAACGCACCTCGGGCTGGACTATTACGAGGACGAATGACCGCCCCTGCCTATCTCACCCGCTGGCGCACCATCTACCAGACCGCCAACCCGGTGCCGGGCGCCCCGCTCGACCCAGTGAGCCGCTGGATGCTCATCACGCGGGCGTGCGTCTTCAACATGACGCTCTTCTCGGGGCTGGTGGGGGTGATGCTGGCGGTGCAATTGGGGGCCGGCGTGGTCGCCCCGCTCGACGCGACGCTGGTGGTCGTGGGGTTGCTGCTGGCGCACGCCGGCAATAACATGCTCAACGACTACTTCGACACGCTGCACGGCGTCGATACCGCCGATTACCCGCGCGCCAACTACGCGCCGCACCCGCTGATGCACGGGCTCGTGAGCAAGCCGGGGCTGATTGCCGCCATCTTCACCTGCTACCTTGCGAACTTGATGATAGCGGGCTGGTTCGCGCAGAAAATCGGCGTCATCATCTGGTATTTCGTGCTGGTCGGCTTCGCGATTTCGGTGCTCTACGTCGCCAAGCCGCTGCGGCTCAAGTCGCTCGGCCTTGGCGAAATCGGCATTTTCTTCGTCTGGGGGCCACTGATGGTCGGCGGCGCCTTCTGGGCGCTCGCCGGTGACGTCGCGACCGAGGCGCAGCTGTGGGAGGCGATGCTGGTCTCAGTGCCGTATGGCCTGACGGTAATGGCGGTCGTGATGGGCAAGCACATGGACAAGCACGACGACGATTTGCGCAAGCGCATCCACACGCTGCCGGTGCTGCTCGGGCTGCGCGGTGCCGCATGGCTGACGCAGCTGCTCATCTGGGCCTTCTTCCCGATTTGTTTCTGGCTGGCGTTGGCGGCCGACGCGCCGCTGGTTGGCGGCGGCGGCCATCCCTTCATGGCGCTGGCGCTGCTGGCGCTGCCGCGCGCGATGCTCTGCGTCCGTATGCTGGGCAAGCCGGTGCCGGCGACCCCGCAGGAAGCGTTCCAGCTGGCGTTCGACGCGATGCCCGATAACCTGAAGGAAGGGCGCACGCCCGACAACCCCCCCGAGGAGTATCCCATCTGGCCGCTCTGGTACGTGGCGTGGGCGTTCCACTTCGTCAAGCTGGGCGGGCTGCTCTTCACGCTGGGGCTGGTGCTCGACACGCTCTGGCAGCGCGGCGCGCTGCCGTTCTAATACCGCCGCCGCTCGGGCCACGTGGAAGCGATTATCCTTGTCGGCGGCTTCGGCACGCGGCTGCGGCCGCTGACGCTCGCGACGCCGAAGGCGCTGCTGCCGCTCGCGAACGTACCGATGCTCGAGCGGCTGGTGCGCAGCCTGCCCGGGCGCGTCACGAAGGTCGCGCTGGCGGTCCACCACCAGGCCGACGCAATCGCGGCGCATTTCGCCGCAATCGATTGCGGACGCGAGGTGATTATCGTCCCCGAAACGGAGCCGCTCGGGACCGGCGGCGCAATGCGCAACTGCCGCGCCCACATCACGGGAACGGCGCTGGTCTTCAATGGCGACATCGTCTCGTCTCTCGACGCGGAGGCGATGCTGGAGCAGCATCGCGCGACCGGCGCGCTCGGGACGCTGGCGCTGTGGGATGTAGCTGACCCGAGCCGCTACGGGGTGGCGGAGCTGGACGGCAACGCGATTGTCGGCTTCCAGGAAAAGCCGGCAGAAGGCGAGGAAAAATCGAACCTGATTAACGCCGGGACATACCTGCTCGAACCAGAGGTTCTCGCGATGATTCCCGCCGGCCGCAAGGTCTCGGTCGAGCGCGAAATCTTCACGCAGCTGGCTGGCGCGGGGCTGCACGGCTTCCCCTTCGCCGGCAGCTGGATTGACGCCGGGACGCCCGAGAGCTACCTTGCGGCGAACGCGATGCTGCTGGAGCACGAGGCGACCGCGGCGCATCCCGGCGCGAGCGTGCGCGGCAACGCGCTGATTGCGGCTGACGCTGAAGTCAGGAGCAGCATCGTCGGCCCCGACACGGTCATCGGCCCCGGCGTATCGCTTGACAGATGCGTTGTCCGCCGCTCGGTGCTGCTCGCTGGCGCCAGCGCGACCGGCGCAGTCATCGAGGACTGCATTCTCGGCCCCGGCGTGGCGGTCGAGGGCGACCGCAGCCGGATGGTGCTGGCGGCGGAAGACGAGCTGCGGTTCTAGCGCAGCTCCATTTCTATAAAGGGGCCGCAGGTGGCGCGGCATGAAGCTTGAGTTCGACGACGGAAAGCTGAGCGCAGTTGCGGCTGACGCACTGGCGGTGCCGGTTTTCAAAGACGAGGCTCCGGACGCGGTCGGCGCGCTGGTCGCGCCGCTGCGCGAGGCGGGCGAGCTGAAGGGCAAGCCGGGCGAGCTAACGCTGCTGCATGCGCCCGATGGCTTCGCCGCGCGACGGCTGCTGCTGATTGGCTGCGGCGACGACTGGTCGACCGAGGCGGCGTTCGCCTTCGGCGGGCAGGCGGTGCGCGCCGCAAATGGCCGCGGCTACCACCGGCTGGCACTGGCGCTCGAGGGCGACGCGCACAGCGCAGTCGCCGGCGCTGTGGCGGGCGGCTTCGGGCTGGAGCAATACCGGCTCGAGCAGGACGACAGTACGCTGGAAGCGCTGGTCGTCTGCGGCCCGCGCGACGGCGCCGAGGCGGGCTTCGTCGTCGGCGAGTGCGCCAACGTGGCGCGCGAGCTGGCAAGCCTGCCGGCCAACGAGCTCGGCCCGGAGGAGTTCGCCGCGCGCGCGGCGGCCGAGGGACCGGCGCATGGCCTGGCGGTGAACGTGATGGGCGAGGCGGAACTGCGTGCGATGGGCGCCGGCGCGCTCTGCTCGGTCGCCGACGGGTCGGCGCGGCCGCCGCAGCTGGTGCGGCTCGACTGGTCGCCCGGCGAGGCGCCGAAGAGGGTGCATCTCTGGCTGGTCGGCAAGGGGATTACGTTCGACACCGGCGGGATTTCAATCAAGCCGTCGAAGAACATGCAGAAGATGAAGTACGACATGTCGGGCGCCGCCTGCATGTATGGCGCGATTACCGCGATTGCGCGGCTCAAGGTCCCGCTGCGCGTGACCGCGCTGCTGGCGCTGGCGGAGAATATGCCGTCCGGCACCGCGACGCGGCCGGGCGACATCGTGCGCGCGATGAACGGCAAGCACGTCGAGGTCGACAACACCGACGCCGAGGGGCGGCTGGTGCTGGCCGACGCGCTCTGCTACGCCGTCGCCGAAGGCGCAACGCATATCATCGACTCGGCGACGCTCACCGGCGCCGTCATCTACGCGCTCGGGTCGACCCGCGCGGCGGTGATGGCCAACGACGACGCGCTCGCGGGCCGCGTGATGGCGGCGGGCGACGCGGCGGGCGAACGCTACTGGCAGCTACCGATGGACGCTGAATACGGCAAGCTGATGAAGGGCGAACTGGCCGACCTGAAGAACGTCTCCGGCACCCCCGAGGCGGGAACCGTCACGGCCGCCAAGTTTCTCGAGGAGTTTGTCGACGGCACCCCGTGGGTGCATCTGGACATCGCCGGCACTGCCTGGGACAACAAGGGCAGGCCGCACCTGCGCAAAGGCCCGACGGGAATCACCGTTCGCACGCTGGTGCAGCTGGCCGAGACGTGGGCCGCCGAGGCGCGCTGAACCGCGATGACGCTGCGCATTCTCCAGCGCGCGGTCGGTGCGCTGCAGATGAACGCGACGCTTGCCGTCGCGGACGGCGAAGCCATCCTGTTCGACCCCGGCGACGAATGGTCGCGCATCCGGGCGATGCTCGACGAAGCCGGCGTCCCCGTCAGGCGACTCGTCGCCACGCACGGCCATCTCGACCACGTCGGCGTCGCGGCGCAGGCGGTCGCTGAACTGGGGCTGCCGCTCGAGTGCCACCCGCTCTGCGCTGACTGGCTCGCCAACCTTGAGGGGCAGGCGCGCATGTTCGGGATGCCCGTCCCCGAGCCGGTCGAGCCGGGTGGCTTTCTCGACGAGGGCGACACCGTCGCGGTCGGCGACACTCGTTTCGAGGTGCTGCACTGCCCCGGCCACAGCCCCGATTCGCTCTGCTTCTTCGCACCCGCCAGCGACGAGGTGCCACCAATGCTCGTTGGCGGCGACGTGCTCTTCCGCGACTCGGTCGGGCGCACCGACTTCATCGGCGGCGACAGCGCGCAGCTGATGGCGTCCATCCGCGACAAGCTGATGGCGCTGCCCGACGAGACGCTCGTCTTCCCGGGCCACGGCCCGCAGACAACTATTGGCCGCGAGCGCGAGAAAAACCCGTTCGTTACCGGGCGGCTGCGGCTCGCCTAATCACGGCGACGCAGCGCAACGGCTGCCAGCACTGTCAGCCCCACCAGTAATGGCGGCCCCGGGGAATCATTCTGTTTCGGTGCAGGCGCATGTTCATTGAGCAGCACGACGCTGGCCGAGTCAATCGGCGACATCCGGTCGGGCGCCGCGACGAGGCGCGCCGCGAGCGTCTGGTTGCCCTTCGCCACTTCGGGCGGGACGCGGATTTTCCAGAACGCCCAGTCGCCTTGCGGGGACGTGTCGGTAGCGGGATACCAGCCCGAGGCGCCGAAGCGCACTTCGACGCCGTCGGCGACGGGGGAGCCACCGGAATCGGCGCCCCCGTAGAGCCAGGAGCCGTTGTGGATTGCGGGCTTGACTTCGACGTCGGTGCCGTTCACCGTCTCATAGCGCGGCGGGATGGTCCAGGCGACCCGTAGCAGCGGGTCAACCTGCCCCGCCACTTCGACGAAGGTGCGGGGGTCCGCCTGGCCGTAACCGTATTCGTTGTCAGGCCGCGTCTCGAGCAGCGAGCAGTCGTTGGTGTAGAGGTCGCTGTCGTCGAGGATTTCACGCTCGATGGCGTAGCCGGCGACGATTGTGTCCTTGACTTCGGCCGGGGTCAGGTCGGGGTTCGCTTCGAGCGTCAGCGCGACGATGCCCGCCATCAGCGGCGTCGCCATGCTGGTGCCGGATTTCGAGGTGTAGCCCGTTCCCGTTCCCTTGTTGGGCGCCATGATGTTCGAGCCGATGGCCGCGACGTCCGGCTTGACACGGCCGTCGGATGTGTAGCCGCGGCTGCTGTAGACCGCCAGCGAGAGGTCCTTGTCGAGTGCCGCGACTGTGATGGGCAGCCGCGCGTCGCCCGGCGAGTCGATGGTGTTGCAGCCGGCGACGGTCGCGGCGCCGAACTCATTGCCCGCCGAGAGCGTCACCACCAGCCCCG
This sequence comes from Candidatus Poseidoniia archaeon, assembly GCA_030748895.1. NCBI lineage: Archaea > Methanobacteriati > Thermoplasmatota > Candidatus Poseidoniia > Candidatus Poseidoniia archaeon. The sequence continues at coordinate 157,974 of JASMLC010000001.1, read as the reverse complement.
ATTCGACCGCCGCATCGACCGCCTGACTCCAGGCCGAACGGCCGTCGTTGTCGATGTGGAACTCCACCTGCTGCTCGCCGAGGCTGGAGGTCATGACACGGATGCCGAAGCGCTCCTGGTTGGCCATCGTCCACTCGATGCCGCGGATGATATCTTCGATGTCGCCCGAGCAGCAGACCAGCACGTTCGCGAGGTTCGCCTGCGGTGCGACGCCAACGTAGCGGCTGCCGTCGGGCGCGGTGTCGCCGTCGCCGGTACCGGCGGTGATGCCCGCGACGTGGGAGCCGTGGGTACCGCTGTCTTCCGACAGGCGACCGTCGTATTCCTGGTCATCATAGGCGTTGTAATAGACGAGAATCTTGGGGTCGTCGGTGAGCGGGTCATCGTCCTGATCGTCGAGCCCGGCGTGCAGGCCGTCGACGCCGGTGTCGACAATCGCGACGGTGACGCCAGCGCCGTCGAAACCGAGCTCCCACGCCAGGTCGACGCCCATCACCGGCACCGCCTCGTGCATGTGTGGCTCTGCTTTGCCGATGTCGTCGAGCATCACGACGCCCGGCCACTCCGCCACGACGGGGACGAGCGGGCGCGGCATGGTCGTCCCGAGCAGGTCGAGGTATTGCGCCCGGAAAGTGACGGTCGCGCCCGCCGCTGCGAGTCGCGCGACGTCACCGTCATCGGGGTGGTGGTCATAGCGTACGAATACACGCGCGTCGCCCGGGGCGAAGAAGCGGTCGCCCTGCGCCATTTTCCAATCCAGCAGGTCGCTGACGCCATCGCGGTCGACATCGCGCGAATAGGTCTCCCACCAGGGCGGTTCCGCCGCGCCAGCGGGCGGAACCGCCAGCGACGGCAGCGCCGAAAATAGCAGTAGCGCCGCCAGCAGGGGCACGCGGGTATCCATGGGCCGACAGGGTCGCAGAATAATAATAGTTGCTCCCCACCGCTTTAATATCGGCGGAAGCTGGCGCCGGACGATGGACTGGGACGTAATCGTAGTGGGCGCCGGGCCGGGCGGCTCGACCGCGGCGCGGTTCGCCGCCGAAGGAGGCGCGCGGACGCTGCTGCTCGAGAAACGTGCCGAAATCGGCGTTCCCGTGCGGTGCGGCGAGGGCATCGCCCCGCGCTGGCTCGAGATGATTGGCGTCGTGGTCGAGGGCGACTGGGTCGTCAACCGTGTCCGCGGCGCGCGCATCTATTCGCCGAACGGCACCTGCCTTACCATCGATGACGACAATCTCGGCACCGAGGTCGGCGCGGTCATCTCGCGCACCGGGCTCGACCAGCATCTCGCGCAACTGGCGGCCGACGCGGGCGCCGAAGTCCGGACCGGCGTGACCGTCACCGGGCTGCTACGCGACGGCGACGCCGTTGCCGGGGTGCGGCTGCGGAATCCCGACGGCTCGCGCGAGGAACTGCGCTGTGGCGTGGTGATTGGCGCCGACGGCTTCGAATCGCAGGTGGGGCGCTGGGCGGGGCTGCCGACGCACCGCAAGCCGGCCGACATGTGCGGCGCGCTACAGTATACGGTAATCGACCTGGATATCGACCCCGCCTACTGCGAATTCTATCTCGCCAAAGGCTCGAAGGGGGCCTACATCTGGTCTTTCCCGAAGACGGATAGCAAGTCCAACGTCGGCATCGGCTGCATGCTCTCGCGGGTAAAACAGCCGGGCGAAATCAAGGCACTGCTCGACTCGTTCATCGCTGAGCATCCCGACTTTGCCAACGGCAGGATAATCGACACCATCGCCGGCGGCGTTTCGCTCTCCGAGCCGCTCGAGCAGACTGCCGCGGCGGGGGTGATGCTGGTCGGCGACGCGGCGCGGCACATCGACTCAATCACGGGCGGCGGCGTCGCCAACGCCTGCCTGTCGGGACGCGAAGCGGGGCGCGTCGCTGTCGCCGCGATGGAGGCGGGCGACTTCAGCGACGAGTTCCTGCAAGCGTACGACCGGGGCTGGCGCGCGAAGATGGAGGACCGGCTCTACCACTCCTACCTTGCGAAGAGCAAACTGACCGAGGTCGAGCCGGAGATGATTGACGCCGTCGTCGCGACTATGGTTAAAGTTGGCGTCGAGGAGCCAACCGTGCAGGGCATCCTGGAAGTTCTGGAGGAGCATCACCCCGAAATCCTGGAAAAGGTCGGCGCGATGCTGTGAAGGCGCTCGTCGCGGGCGACCGGTCGTTGCCCGCCGATATTGCAGTGCTGGCGCGCGATGCGCTGGTCGTCGGTGCCGACGGCGGCGGCGAGCGACTGCTCGACGCCGCCGTTAGTCCGGACGCAATCGTCGGCGACATGGATTCGCTCTCCGCCGATGCCCTGAAAGAGCTGGCCGACCGGCTGGTGCGCGACGACGACCCCGGCCGCTCTGACCTTGAGAAGGCGGTCGCGTGGGCCCGGGCGCAGGGCGCTGACGAAATCGTGGTCGTCGGCTGGTCAGGCGGCCGGCTCGACCACACGCTGGCGGCGCTGGCGCTCGCCTTCGAGGGCGTTGCGCTGCACGACGACCGCTTCCGCGTCACCGCCGTTGCCGGGAGCGCCGAATTCGCGGCAGAGCCGGGGACGCTCTTCTCGCTGCTGGCGCTAGCCGACGCCACCGTGAGCGTTAGCGGCGCGCGCTGGGAGCTGGTGCGAGAGTCGCTCGCGATGGGCGCGCGCGGGCTGCACAACGAGGTCGGCGAGTCGGGGCGCGTGCGGGTCGAATGCCATTCCGGGAAACTGTTGCTGCTCGAGGGCAATTTCAGCGCGTTGCACGCCTGAAGAGCTTTATTTACCGCTCTTCGGGGCGAGCGCCAGCGAGCCGCCTACCGTGACGATGCCCGAACCGAGTAGTGCCGAGAGGAAAACACCAAGGTTGGCGAGCCCCCACGCGTTGGTCGGTGACGTCAGGTATCCCACGCCGGTCGCCACGTCGGCGGTCGCGGCGCCGTACGCCACGACCGATAGCAGCCCGGCAACGGCGCCCGCCAGCGCCGCCTGCGGGACGACGCGCTCCCAGAGCGAGAGCAGCACCGGTAGCACGGTTGCGGTCGCCAGCAAGTCGGCGAAGAGGAAGATGGCAAAGACCGACGCCGCCTGCATCTCAAGCGCCAGCCAGATGGCCGGCAGGATGAGCAGCAGCGACATCTGCCGCGCCTGCACCAGCGTCAGTCGCTGGTCGGAGAGGTCCTGCGAAATCGAGGCGACAATCGCGTTCTGCAAGGTGTCGACACTAGAGCAGACCAGCGCCACTCCCAGCACGACGAAGAACGCCAGTAGCAGCGCCGGATAGCCAGCGAGCAGGTAGAAGAACGCCGCCGAAGGGTCTTCGACGGCGCCATCACCCGCGACGACGGTGCCGAGGAATCCCATCACCAACACCGCCACAAAGCAGAGGCCCGCCGCAAGGTAGGCGCCGTGCCGCAGCGCGTCGTCGTCGCGCGAAGCCCAGGTGCGCTGCCAGTTCCCCTGCGAAAACATCTCGGCGGCGGTAATCGCGATGAGCAACGCCAGCCCGCTCTTCAGCGTCTCGGGGCTGGTGAAGGTTATGCTGCCGATGCTCCAGTCGTCTTCCGGGTTGAAGGCGACGGCGCGGTCCCACAGGTCACGCGGGCCTTCACCCAGCATCAGCAGCGCTACCACCAGCAGCAGCCAGATGATGAACCAGGCCTGAATGCGGTCGGTGCCCAGCGACGCCGGCAGTCCCCCGTAGGCGGTATAGGCTGCTGTCACGGCTGCGACGGCGACTATCGGGATAATCGGCTCAATGCCTGCCAAAACGTGCAGCGCCTTGCCGATGGCGGTAAACTCGGCGAAAAGGAAGGTGAACATATAGAGCACGGCGATGCAGCCGACGTACACCTGCATCTGCCGCCCCAGCCGCGTGCGGACATAGTCGGCGAGCGTAATCCCGTCGGGCAGCCGCTCGCGCACCATTGGGCCCAGCCGCGCCAGCAGCAGGAACGGCGTCGCCGCCGAGAGCGCGTATGCGAAGACGTCGTAGAAGCCAGCGTAGTAACCCACTTCCGACGGCGAAAAGAGAATCCAGATTCCCATTCCCGACGCGAAGAGCGAGAGCCCGATGACTTGCCACGGCTGCGTTCCGCGCGCCGAGAGGAAGTAGTCGCGGTCGATTTGCCGCTCGCGGCCCGCCTGCCACCCGATGAAGCCGAAGAAACCGAGCGTCGCCAGCATCAGTAGCAGCGCGAAGCCGCTGCTCATGCCAGCTCCGCCGTGGTCGCGAGCGCTTCAACCTGCGTCGCCACTTCGTCGAGCGTGTCGCCGTGCAGGTAGAGCGCTGGCTCCCACCCGACGCTGCCCTCGTCGACCAGCGCTGGCGCGAGGCCCCCGCCCGGCAGCTCGAGGCGCTCGCCCTTGCGCACCAGCCGTGCCAGCGGCAGGCCGGCGCGCGGCAGCGCGTCTTCGACGACCGCGTCCCAGCGCAGGTTGACTATCGCCTTACGGGCAGGCATCCGCTGGCGCAGCAGCAGCAGCAGTTCGGCGAGGTGGTGCGACGCACCGAACTCGGCCGGCGCGAGCGGCCGCGCTTCGCCCCCGACCGGCGTCAGCCGGCCCGGGAACGCGGCGATGCCGTCCGCCGCCTTCGCTTCGGGCAGCGCACACGCCAGGTTGCAGCGCACTTCGGGCGAGAGGTGCGCCAGCAACGGCGAGAGCCGCTTGCGCGCCCGCGCCAGGTCGGCCAGCACCGCTTCGCGCGCCCCCCCCGAAGGGAGCCGCACCGTCAGTGGCTCGCCGTCGAGCAGCAGCGCCAGCGACCACTCGCGCACCGCGCCGTCGCGCAGCGCCCCCGCCAGGCGACGCGCAGCCTGCTGCAAGTCGCTCTCGGTCGGCTCGGGCAGCGGCGTCGGCATCCCGGCGAGGTAGTTGCCCGCCATGACTTGCGAGACGCCGAGCGCGCGGCCGAGCTGCGCCTGCGTCCACTCTTCGCGCGCCAGCAGGCGGCAGGTGCGGCCGCGCAGCTCTTTCAGGAGGTTTCCGTTCAGTTCGGTCGGTATCATATTAACCGCTTATCAAATTCCAGAAGCGGTTTATAGGTATATCGGTGGTGCAAGGTTATTAGCCGAGGCGGGCCTGCCGGCGCGAGGCATGCACGACATCCCGATTCCCCGGCAGACGCTGGAAGCGTTGCTCGCACAGACCGGCTTCGACAGCGGGCGGCTCGCCATCCGCGAGGTGAACCGGCTGGCGAGCCTGCTCGAGGCGGAGACCGGCATCAAGTTCGTGCGCATGGAGTTCGGCATTCCCAACATCCCGCCGCCGCCGCAGGCCGCTGAAGCAGAGCGCGAGGCGCTCGAGGCGGGGACGCACGGCGCATACCCCCCCTTCGACGGCATCCCGCGGCTGAAGCGCGCCGGCGTGCGCTTCCTGAAGGCGTTCCTTGACCTTTCCGTAGGCGAAGAGTGCGTCGTCGCCACCTGCGGCTCGATGCAGGGCGGCTTCGTCGCGCAAGCCCTGGCGGCGCGGATGCACCCCGGACGCGAGACCATCCTGTTTCTCGACCCGACCTTCCCCGTCAGCCAGTTGCAGGCACGCTTTCTCGGGCTGCCGCGCGACGGGCTCGAGCTGGGCGACCTGCGCGGCGACGTTTTGCTTGCCGCGCTCGAGGCGCGGCTCGAACGCGGCGACATCGGCGGCGTCTTCTGGTCGTCGCCCAACAACCCCAGCTGGGCCTGCCTGACCGAGGCGGAGCTGGAAGGCATCGCCCGCCTGTGCGACGCGCACGACGCGCTCGCTATCGAGGACCAGGCGTATCTCGGGATGGACTTCCGCGCCGACTATTCGCAGCCGGGCGAGCCGCCGTTCGTCCCGACCGTCGGGCGTTACGGGCAGAACTGGGTGCTATTGCTCTCGTCTTCAAAGGCGTTCTCGTATCCCGGCCAGCGCTGTGCGCTGGCCGTCGTCTCGCCGGGGTTGCGCAAGCGCGAATTCCCAGCGCTCGAGGCGAGCTGCGGCACCGCGCAGTTCGGCCACGCCTTCGCGCACGGCGGGCTCTACGTCACGACGTCGGGCGCGTCGCACACCGCGCAGCACGGGTTGGCGGCGATGCTCGAGGCGGCCAGCGACGGCGAACTGGACTTCGTCGCGCGGACACGGGAGTATGGCGAGCGCGCCCGCCGCGTACGGAAAATGTTCCTGTCGGCCGGCTTCGAACTGGTTTACGGCGACGACAACGGCGCACCAATTGGCGACGGCTTCTATCTTACGCTCGACCACCCCGGGCTCGAGTCGGGCGAGCTGCTGCTCGAGCTGTTGCGCTACGGGATTTCGACCATCACGCTAAAGTCGGCCGGCTCTTCACGGGACGGACTGCGGGTATGCGTGTCGTTCGTCAGCGAGAAAGAGTATCCGGTGCTGGAAGGGCGGCTGGCGCAGTTCAGCGAGGCGAGGACGTGAGCATCGACTTCGGCGAGCTGACTTTCTCGTTCACCCCCACCCGCACGATGTTCATCGCCCGCTGCGAACTGGGCGACGAGTGGCAGCCGGGCGAGCTGCAGCCGTTCCAGAACCTTGAACTATCGCCGGCAGCGTGCGTGCTGAACTACGGGCAGGGACTCTTTGAGGGCTTGAAGGCGTACCGCGCTGACGATGGGCGCATCCTGCTCTTCCGGCCGGCGATGAACGCGGCGCGGCTGCGCGCTGGCTGCCGCCGACTCTCGATGCCCCCTGTTCCTGAGGAAATGTTTCTCTCCGCGGTGCGCGACGTCGTCAGCGAAAACAGCGATTTCATCCCACCCAGCGACGAAGGTGCACTCTATCTTCGCCCGCTGGTGTTCGGCAGCGGCGCCATCCTGGGAGTCGCGCCGGCGCCCGAGTTCGCATTCCTGGTCTACGCATCGCCAGTCGGCCCCTACTTCAAGGGCGGGCTGACGCCCATCCGGCTGCTGGTGACGCGCGACTTCCACCGTGCCGCCCCGAAGGGGACCGGGGGTGTCAAGGCCATCGGAAACTACGCTCCCGGGATGCTGCCGAGCAGCCACGCCAAGCGCAAGGGCTACGCCGAGGTGGTCTACCTTGACGCCGCCGAGGACCGCTACATCGAGGAGGTCGGCGCCGCCAATTTCTTCGCGCTCTTTGGCGACACACTCGTAACGCCCGCATTGAGCGGCTCCATCCTGTCCGGCGTGACCCGCGACTCAGTGCTGCAACTGGCGGCGGAGCGCTTCGGGATGCAGGTCGAGGAGCGAGACGTCTCCGTCGACGAGGCGCTCAAGGCAGACGAGCTCTTCTGCTCCGGCACCGCCGCGGTCATCTCACCCATCGGCTGCATCAGCTACGAGGGCGAGGACCACCAGTTCAGCGGCAGCAAAGTCGGTCCCCGCACGCGCGCGCTCTACGAGGCGCTGACCGCCATCCAGCACGGTGACGCACCCGACGAGTTCGGCTGGGTCGTCGAAGTTTAAAATCCCCGTCGGCTGGCAAGCGCCGTGAGCACCCCCGCAAAACAGCTCCAGCAGCGCATCAAATCCCGCGAGGCCACCGTCGGCGTCGTCGGACTGGGCTACGTCGGGCTGCCGCTCTCAATCGGCTTCGCGCGCGCCGGCTTTCCCGTGCTCGGCTTCGACACCGATTCGCAGCGTGTCGCGCAAGTCAACCGCGGCGAGCGGGTGATGCGACACATTCCCCGCAAGGCGATGCGCGAACTGGCGCAGGGCGGAGAGGCGACCACCGATTTCGCGCGGCTGGGCGAGGCGGACGCGGTACTCATCTGCGTCCCGACCCCGCTCGACCAGCACCACCAGCCCGACATGAGCCATGTCGAGGCGGCCGCGGATGCCATCACTGCGACGCTGCGCCCCGGACAGCTGGTCGCGCTCGAATCGACGACCTGGCCCGGCACGACGCGCGAGCTGCTTCTGCCGCGGCTCGAGGCAAGCGGGCTGCGCGCCGGCGCGGACTTCTTCCTGGCGTACTCGCCCGAGCGCGAGGACCCCGGCAACGCAAATTACGGGATGGGCGACATCCCCAAGGTGGTCGGCGGCCACACCGATACCTGCCGCGATATGGCGGTCGCGCTCTACGAATCGGTAGTGCCGCGCACCATCCCCGTTTCCAGCCCGGAAACTGCGGAGGCGACCAAGCTGATGGAGAACATCTTCCGCGCCGTGAACATCACTATGGTCAACGAGCTCAAGCTGGTGCTCGACCGCATGGACGTCAACATCTGGGAGGTAGTCGACGCCGCCGCGACCAAGCCCTTCGGCTTCATGCCCTTCTACCCCGGCCCTGGCATGGGTGGCCACTGCATCCCGGTCGACCCGTTTTACCTGGCGTGGCGCGCAAAAGAGTTCAACACCACCGCACGCTTCATCGAGCTCGCGGGCGAGCTGAACATGGCGATGACCGAGCATGTTGGCCACCGCCTGCTCCGCGCACTCAACGACGACGGCAAGGCGATTCGCGGCAGCCGCGTCCTGCTATTGGGGGCTGCTTACAAGCGCAACATCGACGACACCCGCGAATCGCCTGCCGGGCGGCTGCTAGAGCTGCTCGAGGTCAAGGGCGCCCGTGTCAGCTACCATGACCCATTCGTCGCCGAATACCGCAGCCGCAAATCAACACCGCTGACTGCGGAAGTGCTGCGCGACTGCGACGGCGTGCTCATTGTCACCGACCACAATGACGTCGATTACGCGCTGGTCGGCGAGCACGCGCCACTGGTGGTCGATACGCGCAACGTCATGGCTGCGCTCGGTGACGTGAAGGCGCGCGTCGTCCGCGCCTGAGCCTTACCGTTCACCGGCCGGCAGCCGCGCCGTAACTTCAATCTCGACGCGGATGCGTGGGTCGACCAGCTTCGCGATAAGCGCGGTCGCCGCTGGCCGCGCGACGGCAAAGCGGCAGCCGATTACCGGCACGATACACTTGAAATCATTCTCATCAACCAGTATATAAGTCACGCGCACCACGTCGTCCAGGCTGCAACCCGCTTCCGCCAGCGCTGCGACGATGTTGTCGAGCGCCCGCTCCGCCTGCTCGGCGACGTCATCGGAAATCTCCATCGTCGCGTAGTCGAAGCCGGTTGTTCCCGAGACGAACACCCACTCGCCCGCGACCACGGCGCGCGAGTAGCTCGCGCGCCGCTCCCAGTCGGAGCCGGAGGAAATACGACGAGTCATGGATTGCGGGAGCGCCGCCAATGGAAAGAGGTTATCGCCAGCACCGAGGCTATCGGCAGCAGCAGGGTCGGGAACTCGGGGATGGCGGACGTGAACGAAAGGGCATTGCCTTCGGAATCGGTCGTATCCCTGTAGGCGATTGCGAATTTGTCGACATTGGGATCATGGACAACCGTTATGCGCTGGATGTTGTTCGAACTGAATTGCTGGGCGCTGGAGGAACCCTGGCTGAAGTCCAGCGATGTGCCGTCAATCACGCCTTCAACAACCCAGCCGGTATTGGCGGATTTTTTTTCGTATGCGATTACAACAACACCATTCGCAATGCAGACGTCAGGGTAATCCACGGCGACCGTACTGAAATCCACCGGCGTCCCGAACGAGATGGAAGTTCCGGAAACCGTACCCACGACTGCGGTTCCGTCATCACCGTCGGCATCGTCCTGGTATGCAACAACCACCTTGTCGTCGGATGAGCTGTAGTCAATCTTGACGAACTGCACAGCCGCCGACTCGAATTCGGCTGCCGAGCCGTAGGTAATGGCGGTCCCCGAAATGCTGCCGACAATCGCCTCACCCACCGAATTTGTCGCATCTTCCCAGACAGTGACGAACTTGCTGCTGCCGACATACACAACATCAGTCCAGTCGGTATCATCTGTGGTTATGCTCGCTTCCGTACCGTAACTGATTTCTGTTCCAGAGACCGTTGCTATGATACAGGAGAGACCGCCCGAAGTCCCTTCGGCGTAGCAGAATACGACCTTGTTATTGCCTGAATCAAATGTCGCGGAGGGGAACAGCGTAGACCCGGTCTGGAACTGGTATTCAGAGCCGAATGAGATGGAATTATCGCTGGAATCTACGGTTCCGACGATGCCGTTTCCGTGGCCGCTGGCGTCCCTGTAGATGATGACCACCTTATCTACGTTCGAATCGAACGTTACGTCGTAATATGCTACATTCTGGTTGGCACTCCACTCTACCGGAGTTCCAAAGGAGATGGAACCGTCGCTCTTTACTTCCCCGACGACGGCGTATCCGTCGTCGTCACTAGCCTGGTCGTATATCAGGACGATGCGGTTGTTCGAAGAATCAAACGTGGACTGGACCGTACTGCCGAGGGTCTCTGCGATATCACTGCTGTGGAACTGGACCTCGGTATCCAGCGTACCGCGGGACATCCCCGCGCTTCGGTCAATCAGGAAAATCGTGGAATTATCGTATTCCGTCTCCCAGGAAACTAGGTGGAAATGGACTGCATACTGCAATGGTAGCTCCCTGACCAGGATTTCAATTTCGTTCTGGCCCGTTGCCGAATTGATGCGCTCCTGAAACTGCCATTCCCACGATTCGGAGTCGCCATATGAGCTGTAATTATAGAGGTTGGAAGCCAGGATAATCCCCTGTTTTCCCGTTATTTCAATCATCTGGCTGGCGTAGAAAAACTCGTTGACCCTGTATCCGAATGGAATTTCGCCATTGGTATCAAGGAAAACGTATAGGCTGTCTTCCCCAGTCAGGACTGGGAGGGGACTTGATTCCTGGTTACTCGTGGTTGAAACCGGGACTGGCGCCAGCTTCTCGTCCCGGGTTCCAGTATCAGGCGCATTGCGCGCCCTGTTTGCAGGAACGGCAGTCCCGGTCAGGATATTTCCCTCGACGTTCAGGTAAAAGAATGAATCAGCCCCATAGGTAACGCCAGCGTATTCCCGGATGTCAATGTCAGGATTTTCAGCGTCTCCAGGGCTGTCCCGGTCAGCATATTTTTCCACGTGCGACCAGTCTTCGAATTCACCGTCGATCGTAATTTCTTCCCCTTCATAATAGGCGTTGCCGGTTGCCTGCGCTGCGGCAACCGCTGCGGTGACGGACTTCGGTTCCGATACGAGGCCAATTACCAAATCCGAAAAATCGCTATTCCCGAAGTCGTCGGCAGTCTGCCACAGGAGCCGTACGTCGTCGCCATCATCCATCCCGAGGTCAAAGAGCGGCACCTGCGTCTCGAGCGAGGCACCGGCAGTGCGGGCGTTGAGGGTGGTGAGCGCAGCAAAGCCATTCCAGTCATGGCTGTCGCGATTGTCGTCGAATGTGTAGAGCGTCGCAGTCAGCACCGCCTGTGAACGACCATAAATCTCGATGAGGTGGTCGGCGCCCAGTCCGGGAAGCGCGTAGCCGGTCGCCGCGTCGGTATCAGAGTCGATGAGTATGCGCAATGTGTGCCCACCCTGAGTGGTAAAGATTGGCTCGGCAGTAGTCGTCAGCAGCGAGAGGTAGACTGCGTCCGCTTGCGCCGCTGTCGCTACGAGGTCGATATTGGCATTGCCGGCGTCGCCCTGCGCATCGGCGTTGCGCGCGACGCCCTCCCAGTCGGCGAGACTGCCGTCGACGGTAACGCGACTGGCATCGTCGGCTTCCCAGAGCACCAGAAACGAAACGCCGGCCAGCAGCAGGACCACCGCGGCGGCGGTCGCCGCCAGCGCGTTTCGCGAAGCGACAGGGGCGAGCGGGACCCGCACGAAGCCGCCGATTCCGGCACCATTCGTCAAGCCGTTGCCATTGGTCAGGCCATTGCCATTGGTCAGGCCATTGCCGTTCGTCAGGCCGTTGCCGTTAGTCAGGCCGTTGCCATTTGTCAACCCATTGCCATTTGTCAACCCATTGCCATTGGTCAGGCCGTTGCCATTGGTCAGGCCGTTGCCATTAGTGAAGCCAGTATCAGCCAAACGCAACCCGTGGCTGCGATTGCTGCCGACTTTGCCTGACTTGTCCACTTCTATCACGGCTCCGGGAGCGGACCGAGGCCATTGGTACTGTGGTTAATATGTATCTGTTGAATTCGCCTCTGCACTCTAAACAAACCTGACGCCACCTCAAAAAACAGTTCTGAAAGTGCAAGATGAAGCTCCAGACGGAATTGAACAAAACGTATCAAATTTTATAACGATAAATATTTAAACAAACATCCACCCGGCAGCAGCATATTCTTAATACCATCTGGTGTTCCCCCGGCGTGGAGTACGGACGGTTGACCGCAGCCTACGCCGATATGGAGCAGACGCGCAGCCGGCTCGAGCTGGCGACGCTGCTGGCCGACCTCTTCAGCGACACGCCACCGGAGGAACTGGCGGCAGTGGCGCATCTCTGCCTCGGCCAGCTCGGCCCCGCCTACGATTCGCGCGAAGTGGGGCTCTCCGACAAGAGCGTTCTCCGCACGCTGGCGCTCGCCAGTGGCATCCCGCTCGAAGAGTTGCAGGAGAGCTACGCCGCGGCGGGCGACATCGGCCTTGTCGCAGAGGAGGCACTGGCGGCCAAGTCGCAGCAGTCGCTCTTCGAGGCGCCGCTGACCGTGGGCCGCGTATGGGAGCGGCTGCACGCGCTCTCGCACGAGACCGGCACCGGTTCGCAGGAACGCAAGTTCCGTGCGCTGGCCGAATTGTTGCACGACGGCACCCCGCAGGACGCGCGCTACATCTGCCGCACCGCGGTCGGCAAGCTGCGACTCGGCTTCAGCCAGATGCTGCTGGTCGATGGCCTGGCGGAGGCGTTCGGCAGCCGCGAGGAACGCGGGATGGTCGAGGCGGCCTACAATCGCCACCCCGATATCGGCTGGCTGGCGCAACGCGCCGCGGCTGATTTCGGCTCGCTGGACGCGGTACGGGTCGAGCCGGGAATCCCGCTGCGGCCGATGCTGGGCGAGCGGCTCTCGTCGGCCGAGGCCGTTCTGGAGAAGCACGCGGGCGAGTCCTGTTTCGAGTGGAAGTATGACGGCCTGCGCGTGCAGGCGCACCTGCTTCCCGGCGGCACGCGGCTCTTCTCGCGCAGTCTGGAAGATTTGACGCCACAGTTCCCCGACGTGGCCGAAGCGCTGGAGCAGGCGCTGCCGGCCGGCGTCATCGTCGAGGGCGAAACGCTCGCCATCGACGAAGGGGGGGGCCTGCTGCCGTTTCAGGTCATCGCGCGCCGGCGCGGCCGCAAGCATGGGCTGGCGGAGAAGCTGGAGGAAATCCCGGCCGGCGTGCGCCTTTTCGATGTGCTCTACGCCGACGGGCAGGAGACGCTCGACACGCCCTTTACGGAGCGGCGTGAACAACTCGAAGGGCTGTTCGCGCCGTCCGACCGCGTCGCCTGCACGACGCTGCTGCGCACTGCCGACGAGGCCGAGGCGGAGCAGTTCCTGCTGGACGCGCTCGACGGCGGCTGCGAGGGGCTGATGGCCAAGGCGCTCGACGGTAGCTACCGCGCCGGCGCGCGCGGCTGGCAGTGGATAAAGTACAAGCCGGATTACCGCAGCGACCTGGCCGACACCATCGACGCGGTGGTCGTCGGCGGCTTCCACGGCCGCGGCCGGCGCGGCGGCTTCTGGGGCGCGCTGCTGATGGCGACGCGCACGCCGACCGGCTTCGAGACGGTCTGCAAGCTCGGCTCCGGCTTCAGCGACGAGGACCTGGCCGCGCTCAAAGAGCGGCTCGCCCCGCTCCAGCGCGCCGGGCCGCCCGCCGGGCTGGAGTGGAATCTGGAGCCCGACGTCTGGTTCGAGCCCGAACTGGTGCTCGAGCTGCTCGGCGCCGAGATTTCGCGGTCGCCCATCCACACCTGCGGAGGCGGCTACGCCGTGCGCTTCCCGCGCTACAAGCGCCAGCGCGACGACAAGACGCCCGAAACCACGACAGCGAGCGACGAAGTCGTGGGGCTGTTCAAGCAGTGATGGGGCGGCCCCCGCGTCGCTACGCTCCGGAGCGCAGCCTGGGCCGGGCGCTGCGGCTGCGCCGGTCGCCCGTCCGGCTGCTGGAGTTGAACCCGGGACGAGGGATCCACAGTCCCCCAGTTTTACCACAACTAGTCTTGTCGCTACGCTCCGGAGCGCAGCCTGCGTGGTCTCGCTGCGCTCGACCACCGGCTGCTAACCCCGCCGCATTCAGGGCGGGCGCAACTTGGATGGCCTTGCGCTGCTCGGCTACCAGTCGCTAACCCCGCCGTAGACGCAGCATCAGAAAGACGTGGGGCGGGGCCCGGGAGTTGAACCCGGGACGAGGGATCCACAGTCCCCCAGTTTTACCACAACTAGCCTAACCCCGCCACTGGAGCGGCGGGCGCAGCTTGAGTGGTCTCGCTCTGCTCGACCACCGGCTGCTAACCCCGCCATGGACGCGGGCAGCCGGAGCCACGAGAGCGGCCGTCGGTGAGCCTGCCGCTGCCGCGTCGATGAAGCGGGGCAGATAAAGCTGGCGACCGGCGCAAGCTAGTTATACTATAGCGAACTATAGTGCGGTATGGCGAGCACCATCCAGGCCAGCGAACGGCTGAAAGATGAACTGGGGCAGCTAAAGCTCTATGACCGAGAGACCTACGAAGAGGTCATCTGGAACCTCATCGAGGACGGCCGTGAGCTCTCGGCGCAGGCACAGGCCGCGCTGGCGGAAGCTGAAGCCGACGTTGCGGCGGGCCGGCTGCACGACCTGGACGCCGTGAAGCGCGAGCTGGAGCTGTGACCGGCACAGCATCCGGAGCAACGGCTGGCGCGGCCGCTGCGGCTCCAGCGGCCGCGCCCCCGCAGCGCGCCGATGGGCAGCCGCAGGCGCCCCATTCGCCCCGCGAGCGGCAGGCCGGGCGGCGCCCGTGACCTTCGCCATCAAGTTCGCTGCGAAGGCGCGCAAGCAGCTGGCGCGGCTCGACCGCGAAGTGCAGCAGCGCATCGTCCGTACGCTCGAGCGCGTCCGCGTCCGCCCGCGCCACTACGCACGGCGGCTGGTCGGGTCGCCCTACTACCGCTTCCGCACCGGCGACTACCGCATCATCGCCGATATCCGCGAGCGCGAGCTGCTCATTCTGGTGCTGCTGGTGGGGCACCGGAAGCAGGTTTACGGGTAGTATTTTCTTCTCGAATTATCCTGTAGTTCCAACGACATAATAACCATTTTCAATCGCGAAATCACACGTTTTAATCATACCTTCAAGGGGCTCCCTGAACATCTGATAAGATGTGCAGGGGTCTATCTCGACAACTACGTCTTCGTCGGGAATATAGATTGACTTTTTTTCTTCTTTCAAATAAGTCCGTATGGCTTTCTTACCTTTGATGCGCGCAACGTTACGGATATCCTCTTGCACTCCGTCTTTGTAAATGCAACATTCATCCCAATCGCCGTAAAGATGCGCAAGGGAGCCGTCCAGGAATATTGAACCACTGTCCAATCTTGCTTCTCCCCATTCATGGAGTGGTCCAGGCCATCTGAACCAATAGTTGATTGGAAATTCCTCTTGATGTGCCTTCAGGATTTTCAATGTAGAGAATATGGCATTACGAATATCCCGGGGATTATATGATTCGTCATATACATAAAATACAGCATCTCCTGTATTGACTTCTACATCTTCGTCATATACCGCTTCATCATAAAAATCATAATTAAAGTCGCGACCAATTAATGCCGTAATTTTTTTCCGTCCTTCTTTTCCGAATACTCCTTCATAGAAATAATTGCGCCATCCAATTGCATCCGGATAGGTTCTCTTTTCTCTACTCAACTCGACGAACTTGCCGTTCTTCTTTTTCACAACCCGGAGCGAATAATTTATCCCATTCTAAACCGCCGGCCGGTATTCGCCCCACGCCGTGCGGAGCGTGTCGCAAATCTCTCCCAGCGTCGCCTCCGCTTCGACACACGTCAGGATGTGGGGCAGCAGGTTCTCGTCGCCATCGGCCGCCGCGCCGAGCGTTTCGAGCGGCACGGCGACGTCGCCACGGCTGGCGCGCAGCTCTTCCAGCGCCGCGGCCTGCGCTGCGGCGACCGAGCCGTCGATGGTGAGCGGCTCCGCCGCGGTGGCGTCGCCTTCGGTGTGGGCGTTGACGCCGACGATGGTGCGCTCGCCGCTCTCGACCTGCTGCTGGTAGGCGAATGCCGCCTCGGCAATCTGTGCCTGTACCCATCCCTGCTCGATGGCGGGCAGCATCCCGCCCATCCCGTCGATGCGGCCGATGAGCGCCTCCGCTTCCGCCGCCAGCTCGTCGGTGCGCGCCTCGACGGTCCATGAACCGGCGAGCGGGTCGACCAGGTTGGCGACGCCGGTCTCGTGCGCGATAATCTGCTGCGTCCGCAGCGCCAGTTGCGCCGCCTTCTCCGACGGCAGGCCGAGCGCTTCGTCGAGCGCGTTGGTGTGCAGCGACTGCGTGCCGCCGAGCACGGCGGCCAGCGCCAGGATAGCGGTGCGCGTGACGTTGTTCCACGGCTGCTGCGCGCTCAGGCTCGAGCCGGCGGTCTGCGTGTGGAAGCGTAGCCGCAGGCTCCGCTCGTCGCGCGCGCCGAAACGGTCGCGCATGATGCCGGCCCACAAACGTCGCGCGGCGCGGAACTTGGCGACCTCGGTCAGCAGGTCGTTGTGGCAGTTGAAAAAGAACGCCAGCCGCGGCGCGAAGTCGTCGACCGCCATCCCGCGCGCCAGCGCCGCCTCGACGTAGGCGACGCCGTTGGCGAGCGTGAACGCCAGCTCCTGCACCGCCGTGGAACCGGCCTCGCGGATGTGGTAGCCCGATATGGAAATCGTGTTCCACTGCGGCACCTCGGCATGGCACCACGCCATCAGGTCGGTCGTCAGCCGCAACGATTCGCGCGGCGGCCAGATGTAGGTGCCGCGCGCAATATACTCCTTCAGGATATCGTTCTGCACTGTCCCGCGCAGCTTCGCTGGCACGACCCCCTGCTGCTTCGCCACGGCGACGTAGAGCGCCAGCAGCACCGCTGCTGGCGCGTTGATGGTCATGCTGGTGCTGACGCGCTCGAGCGGCACCCCGTCGAAGAGCGTCGCCATGTCGCGCAGCGAATCGATGGCGACCCCCACCTTGCCCACCTCGCCCGCCGCCATGGAGTGGTCGCTGTCGTAGCCAATCTGCGTCGGCAGGTCGAACGCCACCGACAGCCCCGAAGTGCCCTGCTCGAGCAGGTAGCGGTAACGCGCGTTGCTCTCAGCGGCGGTCCCGAAGCCAGCATACTGCCGCATCGTCCAGAGCCGCCCGCGGTAGCCGGTCGGGTGCACCCCGCGCGTGAACGGGAATTCGCCCGGCCACTCGGCGTCGCGCGACGCCGCGTCCTCCGGCGTGTGCAGCCGCTCGGCGCCGTCAAGTTGCGCGCCGGCGCGCTCGCCGCCCCGGTCGAGCGCCAGCTGCAGCGTCTCCTTCTCCCAGCGCTTGCGGCTCACAGCCCCTCCACCTCGAACCGCTCGACGTAGGCGCGCAGCGTGCGGTTCAGCCGCCCGGCCGCCGCGTAAGCCTCGCCCGGCGCGACATGGAATGGCTCCAGCCAGATGCAGCGCACCTTCAGCGGGCGTTGCGTCTGGTAGAATGTGCGAATACCGAGCAGCACCGACTTGCTGCCAGTCCAGTCAATGTAGCGGTCGTTGTAGCACATCGCCAGCGGTTGCACCGCATGGCCACTCGCCTCGGCCGCCTTGAAGACTCCCATCTTGAACTCGCCGAGCGTGCCGAAGGTCGTCGTCTTCCCTTCGGGGTAAATCCAGAGCGGCTCCGCGGTCGCGTCGCGCGCGTTGAGCGCCGCCTTGGCAGCATCGCGCGACGATTGCTCCTCGCGCCGCACCCAGAGCATCCCCAGCGATGCCGCCAGCGGACCGATGAGCGGGTAGCCGCTCACCTCGATTTTGCCGATGAATCCGGCCGGAAAGAGCGCCACCGAGACCACCCCGTCCAGGTAGCTGGTATGGTTCGCCGCCAGAAACCCGCGCACCGGTTTCCCGTGCACCAGCAGCTCGACGTTATGCCGTTTCAGCTCGCGCCGGCACAGGTCGCGCAGCACCTTGCGCATCTGCCGCTCATCGAGCCAGAGCGCCCGGACGCGGCTAATCACCAGCAGGACCCCGAAGCGGGCCAGCTCCAGTTGCCACAACACGGCCGCGCAATCCTGCCCGCTATAAAATCAGTCGCGCACCTTCAGCGAGCGCGCCGCGACACCCAGCGCCAGCAGCGCGAAGAGCAGGTCGAACGCGAACGCCGTCGCCACTTCGGAGTGCTCGAGCCCCCAGCCGCGAATCATGATTGAGCGGAACGCCTCGGCGGTCCAGGTCGACGGCAGCGCCCACGAAATTGGCTGGACCCAGCCGGGAAGCGCCTGCACCGGCCACAGGATTCCCGAAAGCAGCATTACGGGAAACATGACCGGCATGTTCAGCTGCATCGCCTGGAACTCGCTGCGCGCCTTGGTCGAGACGAACAACCCGAAGCACATCGCCGACCAGCCCAGCAGCAGCGCCAGCAGGAACAGCAGCGGCAGCGAGCCGTGAATCGGGATATCGAAACCATAGACGGCAATCAGGATTACGACCGTCACCTGCCCGACCAGCACGGTCGAGAACGCCGCCAGATGCCCCAGCAGCACTTCCACCGGCTGGGTACCGGCGGCGAAAACACGGTCGAGCGTCCCGTCGTAACGCTCGCCGACGAACGCCATGGTGGTCAGGATGAGCGAGAACATGAAGCAGACCATGGTCATGATGCCCGGCGCCAGGAAGTCGATGAAGGCGGGGTCGCGCTCGCCGTAGACCGGCTGCGCTACCGTCAGCGGCAGCGCGCCGCCCTGCTCCTCCAGCGCCGCCGTCATCGCGTTGCGCACCTCGACCAGGATGGTGGCGCTGACCTGCTGGTTGGAGTTGTCGAGATGCAGCTCAAGCGTGCCGTTCGGAGCGATATAGAGTGCCGCCCACAAATCCCCGGCCTCGATTCCGTCACGCGCTTCCGCCACAGAGTCGTAGTCGGCATGGACCACCAGCGACTCCGAGTCCGCGAGATGGTCGCTGATGGTCGCGCCCATTCCGGCCGGCCCGTCATCGATAATTGCGATGTCGAGCCCGGTCGGCACCTGCCCGATGGCGATGCCCATCAGCACAATCTGGATGGCGGGCATGATGACGATAAAGCCGAAGGTGCGCTTGTCGCGCCGTAGCGATGCAAACTTGCGCGCGGCGATGGCGCGGATGCGGGCGAAGTTCATGTCTCCGTCCCTTCACGCCGGCAGAGCAGCAGGAAGGTCTGCTCGAGCGAGACGTGGCCGTGCGGCTCCATCAGCGCCTGCGGCGCATCCTCCGCCAGCAGCCGCCCATTGCGCATCAGCCCGACGGAGTCGGCCTGTGCCGCCTCATCGATGTAGTGCGTCGTGAGGACCACCGTCGTCCCCCCGTCGGCAATCGTGCGCAAGTGGTCCCAGAGGCGCGCGCGCAGCTCGGGGTCGACCCCCACAGTCGGCTCGTCGAGCAGCAGCAGCTGCGGCTCGTGCAGCAGCGCCACCGCCAGCGAGACGCGCCGCTTCTGCCCGCCGCTGAGCTTGCCGACGACGCGCTCCGGGTCGGGCAGGTCGAGGAAGTCGAGCAGCCACGCCTCGCGCTGTGCGACCTGCGCCGCAGCCAGTAGTTGCAACCGCCCGTGAAAGCGCAGCGTCTCGCCGATGCTTAAATCTTCGTAGAGCGCCAGCTCCTGCGGCGCGTACCCGACGGCCGGCCCGGGGACTGGCGCGCCGGGCTCGCCCGGCGCGCCGCCGAGCGCCAGCGCACTCCCGCCCCACGGCACCAGCCGCCCCAGCAGAACTTTCAGCAGCGTGGTCTTGCCGCAGCCCGACGGCCCCAGCAGGCCGTAGATGCTGCCGGCAGCGACCGTCATGTCGAGCCCGCGCAGCACTTCCAGCGAGCCATAGCCGCGCTCCAGCGCCCGGCACTCCACGGCGGCAGCCATTACGGCGGTAGCTGCACGGGGTTAAGTAAGCTGCCCGGCAACGCCGGAACCAGTCGGGGTCTCTCGACGACCAGTATAAAAATCAAACCAGCGGCGCCTCGAAGTCGTCCACGGTCGCCTCGAGGTCTTCGTCGGCGCCGAGGTCGCCGCGCAGCCGCAGCATCTCGCGGGCGAGCAGCCAGTAGATTAGCGCCAGCGCACGCCGCCCCTTGTTGTTGCCCGGGATGACGAGGTCGACGCCGTTGGTGAGGTTGTTGGCGTCGCACATGGCGACGACCGGAATTGCGATGTTAAGCGCCTCGCGGAACGGCTGCGCGTCAGCAGCGGGGTCGGTGAGCAGGATTGTGCGGGGCTCGATGAAGTTCTGCATCTCGGGGTTGGTCAGCCGACCCGGCGTAAAGCGACCGGGGATGCAGGTGACGCCCGTTGTCTCCGCGAATTGCCGTGCGGGCTTCCAGCCATACTGCCGCGCCGAGACCACCAGAATTTCGGCCGGTTCGAAGCCGTTCAGGAACTCTGCGCCGACGCGAATCTGCCGCGAAGTGCAGCTAACATCGAGGATGCGCAGGCCGTCATCGCGGATGCGATGAATGTAGGGCTGCATGTCCTTGCTCTTCTGTTTGGTGCCAATGTGTACCCCGCAGTTGAGGAAGGTATCCTCGTCGATGAGCAGCGGTTGTTCGGCTACGGCTTCGGTCATCTCAGTTCGCCGGCGATGCGGACCAGTTCATTAAGTTTTGCAATTCGCTCGCCACCCACCGCGCCGGTCTTGATGGCATGGCACCCGAAGGCGACCCCGAGGTGCGAGATGGCGGTGTCGGTGGTCTCGCCACTGCGGTGCGATATGACGGTCGCCAGCCCCGCCTCGCGGGCGAGTGTAACTGTCTCGATGGTGTCGGTCAGCGTCCCAATCTGGTTGGGCTTGATGAGTATCGCATTCGTCGCTTCTAGCTCAATCCCTTTCGCGAGCCGCGCGACGTTGGTAACGTAGAGGTCGTCGCCGATGACCAGTGCGTCGGTGCGCGCCGTCAGCGCCGCCCACGACTCGAAATCCTCCTGGTCGAGCGGGTCCTCGACCGAGTGGAGGTTATAATCCTCAATCAGTGAGACGACGAAGTCGACCTGTTCCTCGGGAGTCAGGCTGCGGTCGCGGTAGTGGTACTTCCCGTCGCGGTAGAATTCGCTCGCGGCGAGGTCGAGTCCCGGCCGGATGTCGACGCCGGTTTCGTCGGCGACGCTGCGCGCCGCCTCGACGACTAGCTCGAGCGCCGCGACGTTCTCGAGCGGCGCGACCCATGCTCCTTCGTCGCCCTTGCCGAGCGCCGTGTCGGGGAACTGCGCGCGGAGCGCCGCACCGACCGCGCGATGAACCGCGGCGTTAGCCTCGATAGCGCGCGAAACGTCGTCGTCGAAACTGGTCACGAGGAATTCCTGAATATCGGTGCCGCCGACCGCGTGCGCGCCGCCGCCGAGCACGTTCCCCATCGGCGCCGGCAGGACATAGGGCCCCATCCCGGCGACGTAGCGAAAGAGCGGCACGCCCTGGCTGGCGGCAGCCGCCTGCGCGGTTGCGAGCGAAATTGCGACCGCCAGGTTGCCACCGATGCGGCTGAAGTTGGCGGTGGAGTCCACTCCGTGCAGCAGCGCGTCGACCTGCGCCTGTTCGTCGGCGCTGACCCCGATGAGCTCCGGCACGACTTCCTGCCGCGCCAGCTCGAGGGCGGCGTCGATGCCCCCCTCGGGCCACGCCTGCGCCTCGTGTGTGCCGGTGGACGCGCCCGCGGGTGCGGCAGCGCGACCGAAGCCGGAGCTGGTCGTGATGTCTGCCTCGACTGTCGGGTTGCCCCGTGAATCGAGGATGCGCCGCAGGGTGATATCCTCGATAATCACTTCTTCTCGCGGTCGACCACGGTGATTGGGATAACCTGCTGGTCATACTCCATCTGGGCGATGAGGACCGGGTCAATAATCTCTTCCGGGACTTCAATGTCCACGGGAGCGCCCATCGAAATCTGGAGGGCGCGTGAGCCAATTATTCGGGCTTTTTCGAACCTGCTGTGCTTCTCCATTTGTGGCCTCTCCCGGCGACGGGACCGCGGCGGTACTCGCCCCCATAAAAAAGGTTTCCCTGAATTGCCGCGCCGCCAATGAGTGTTACAGCAGGGTGCCCCGCACGGATTGTCAAAACCGATTACCAGCCAAACAGGCGGAGAAATCGAAACCTTTTATAGCGCACCCATAATCGACGGCGTTACCGCGGTCTCCTGCGGAGACCCGATAAAGGACGCAAAAAAGGTGAATAAAATGGAAAACAGCAAGAATGTTCGGGGCGTACTGGCTATCGCGATGCTGATGCTCGCGGCTGCCTTTGTAGTGCCCAACGCAAGCGCCGGCGCAATGCTCTATGTAGATGGTCAGGGCGACGACGACCTAACGTCGTTCGGCCCGGCCGGCGGTGAGGCAATGTTCATGGCCTATGCTATGAACCTCGGTGACGAAGACTACACCGGAGTCACCATCTCGGCCTCGTTCGACGACGCTTCATGGACCGCCGATCAGGTCTACTTCGAGAGCTATATGGATGGTGACCACGGTAACGGCACCGCCGACCTCGGCCCCCTGGAAACGGAGGTCTACGATATCGTCATGGCCACCGTCTCGATTCCCGCAACGGCCGAGAACGGCGACAGCGTGACCTTCACGGCGACGTTTGATGCCGATGGCGATCTCGCCGCGGTGGACTTCACCCTGGTCGTGACTGACTGGGTAGCCTTCTCCGAGGACGAAGCACAGTCCTACGAGGAGGGTGACCCCGAGGAGGACTGCGCTACCTCGGCCTCGTGCAACATCTACGACATCACCGTTGTCAACCTGAACGAGGCGGATATCACCAACGAAATCACGATTGGTTTCGCTGGTGCTGACGAGGGCTGGCTCGTCGCTGGCGATGACTGGGACGCGATGAACAAGACCGCCACTCTCTTTGGCATGGCGGGCGGGGATGAGTACAACATCTCGCTCGAAATCTCGCTCGTGGGCGTCAACGTCCCGGCCAGTTCTGACGCCGGTAACGCGACCATCGCGTTCCAGGCACACGATGACAATGGCTATGTCCAACCGTTCTTCATCATATTCGAGGCGACCGTTGCCGACTTCCATGCAGTCACGGCGACCGGCAGCGGCAGCAAGGATGTTGCGGCTGGCGGTGGTGAAGTGAGCTGGGACGTGACCATCAAGAACATGGGCAATACTGGCGACAACTTCGACATCAGCTTCGACACTTCTGACGCCGACGCAGCTGGCTGGTCCACTACCGGCACTGGCGGTGGGAACACCGGTTACCTCGACTGGAAGGGGAGCGGCGAAGCTTCGGAACATAGCTTCACCGTCACCATGACCGTCCCGGACGGCCTCGGTGCCGGCACCAGCCACGGCTTCACGATGAGCGTCAGTTCATCCAGCGGCGCAGCGGCAGCTGACCAGGCGTTCAGCGCGACCGTAAACCAGTCCTACGGCCTGTCGCTGGCCTCCTCGGCCGACGAGGCGACCGAGGCACCGGGCGGCACCGCCGAATTTGCGTTCACCATCAGCAACACCGGCAACGGCGAGGACAGCTACACAGTCGTCGTCGACGGTCCCTCCGCCTATGGGCCCGCGTCCGACGCGGCTGAGGTGACTGTTGCGGCTGGCGCGACCGGGCAGTTCGTCGTTTCGGCGATGGTCCCGGCCGACAAGCAGGCGCACAGCAAGAGCGGTGACATCACCGTCACCGTCACCTCTGAGGACGGCGCAACGTCGAACAGCACTACGGTGGGCGTGACGACCGCGCAGGTCTTCGCCCTAGCTTTCGACGGAGGTGCCAAGACAGCTTCAGTGGCGCAGGACGCTTCGGTCTCGGTTGTCTTCAACCTGACCAACAGCGGTAACGGCCCCGAGACTGTCACTTTCGCGCTTGACGGCGCGCCCGCGTTCGCTGGACTTAGCGCGACCGAGGGCGTCGTCGGCCCCGGCCAGACCATCACTGTCACGGCAACTATCGCACCGAGCGTAGATGACGCGACCGGCAGCAGCAGCTTCACTGTCACCGCCACCGGCGGCAGCGGAACGGCTGTTTCGAGCGGCATCCTGACAGTTGACGTCACCGAGAAAGCGACTGGCGGCGGCGACCCGGGTACGGACGACATCGGCGACGATGAAGATGAGGGCTGGCTACCCGGCTTCGGCCTGCTGGCGGTACTCTCCGCGCTTGGCGCAGCACTGCTGCTCAGGCGGCGCTGAACTGGAGGCAGTCCCTTGAGTACCACCACTAGGGGCCTGCTGGCCGCCTTCGCCCTACTCGCGCTAATTACAGCGCTCCCCTCGGCTGAGGCGCAAGGTGAGGATGGCCCACACTTGGACGTGAGTGGCAGCGGCTACCACGAGCAGGTGTCGTTCGCTTCGGCCAATGGCACTGCCATGTTCACGATGACCATTGCCAACAGCGGTAATGAGGGATACAGCGCGGTACAGGTTAGCGCCGAGACGAACGACCCCGAATGGCCGGCCGAATTGGTCAACTTTACCATCCAGTCCACCGGCAACTACAGTCAGGGAATGATGGACCTCGGCACGCTCGACGCCGGCGGTAGCGCGGTGCTAGCCGTGGACGTCTCGGTGCCCTTTGGCAGCGACGTCGGCAAGCAGACCGAGGTCACCATTACTGTCGGTGCCGATGGCGACAGTGCTGACCAGCAGTTCACAGTTACGGTAACTAACTGGATTGCATGGAGCGACGACGTCGCCGTGCATTCCTTCGAAGTGGGCGACGCGCACGACTACTCGTTGACCGTTGAGAACATCGCGGTCGACGAGAATGGCACTGCGGTCGCCATCGCTGACGATATCACCGTGCAGTATGCCGGAACCGGTGGCTGGCGCGTCAGCGGCAGCGACTGGGACCCCGGCACGCAGAGCATGGTGCTGCATGGCATGGACGCCGGCCTCGCGTACGAGTCGACCGTCACCGTGACTCTCTTTGACGACTCGGTCCACGCCGGACCGCAGGAAATCGGCTTCCAGGCAAGTAGCCTCGACCCGGACGACCCGTTCGGCTTCCCCTACTACCAGCCGTTCCCGGTCAAGCTCTTCGCCAGCGTTGAGCCACTCTACGGTGTGACCGTGACTGGCGCCAGCTCGCAGGATGTCGACGTCTCCGGCGGCGCAGCCTTTGCGGCGTGGGACGTCAGCGTCCGCAACCTCGGTAACACCGACGACGAATTCAACCTCGGCTGGAACAGCGACCTGCCCAGCGGCTGGAGTGCACCCGGGCAGCCGGCCACTTCCGGCTCACTCGGCTGGCGCCTCGCGGGCGGCAGCTTCGGCTTCGAGCTGAATGTGAGCATTCCCGCCAGTGCGGGCGCGGGCGACAGCGGCACGCTGACGCTGACCGCCACTTCAGTCAACGACCCCGCGAAGACCGCGTCGCAGACCTTCACCGCCACGGTGACGCAGTACTATGGCCTCTCACTCTCGGTCGACGAAGCGAGCAAGGTCGGCAGCCCCGGCAGCAACGCCACCTTCCTCTTCACCGTCGGGAATCCCGGCAACGGAGTCGACAGCTACGCAATCGCGGTTGATGGTCCCGGCCTCTGGGCTCCCTCCGCGGACGTCAGCAGCCTCGACGTCAATGCATTAGGCAGTGGCAACTTCGCGTTGACCGTGTCGGTGCCAACCGGCAAAGAGGCGCACGCCACCAGCGGCAATATCACCGTCACCGTCACCTCGGAGGACGGCGAAAGCAACGCCACCGAGATGGTCACGGTCTCCGTACGGCAGATACACGACCTCGCCTTCAGCTACGCCCTCAACGCCACCGGCGCCGAAGTCAACTCGGTCGAAGTCGCGCAGTCGACAACCCTCCAGCTGCAGGTAATCCTCTCCAACAACGGTAACGGCTACGACACCGCCAGCCTGGTGCTGGTCGATGCGCCCGCCTGGGCGACGCTCGAGTACACCTCCGTGCCAGTCCCATCCGAGGGGCAGGTGACCATCTCGGTCAACCTTGCGCCTGACGTGACCTCGCTCTCCGGCCGCACCTACACCTTCCAGGTGCAGGCGACCGCCAGCGACGACGTCGAGATCGCCACCAGCGGCGACCTCTCGGTCAAGATAGCCGAGCAGGAGACCGAGGGTGAAGAGCCCGAGGAGACTGACACCGGCACCGAGGAAGAAGGCGGAATCCCCGGCTTCGGGTTGCTGGCGGCGCTTTCCGCGCTGGGATTAGCTCTGCGCCGGCGCGACTAAAGCGCCCTGCTGCTACCGGCACGTGCGAACAGGACACGCCGTAGTACTACCGCTGCAGGCAGCGCGGCCCGCGTTGTTAGTCGCGCTGCTGCTCGTTGCAGTCCTGCCTGTTGCTAGCGCAGGCGAAGACGACGACCCCACTCCCGAGCATGGTGGGTTGTGGGCATATGACACGATGCAGAACGGGAGCGGTGGCCTCTCGGCGAATGAGAGCAAGGCGGTCGGCGGAAGCGGCAACTGGGATGAAGGCTCGACTGACCTGGTGTATGAGAGTGAACCGCTCTCCGGCGATGTCCAACTAGAAGAAGACATTGTACATGTCCGCCTGCATCTGGAACGGAACTGTATATTTTCCCCCTGCAACAGTGTCGATGTTCGCCTTTACGTTAATGGCACCATAGTTTCCGAAGCAGAGCTGACAGCTGGCGGGAATGGTGTCTATGAGGCAGACCTGACAATCAATCTGGATGAGGGAATCATCCGATACAATACCACAATCCAGCTCGAATTCTCCTGGACGCGGCCTTCTGATACAACCAGTGAGACACTCCACGATGGAGCGAACGAGACTGGCGTGACTTTCTATGTTGCAGATTACCTGCCCTTTGCACCGACTCCGCCCCCGACCGAACCCCCCGATGAGCCGAACATAATCTCCGCCGACCTGCTCGGGGCGCTCTACCTGCTGACGCTGCCGCTGATGGGCGGCATCGGCTGGTGGCTGCGCGGCCGCTACCGCGCGCTGGCGGCGGTCGCGGGGCCGTCGGCGCCGGGCGACCTGCCGCGGCTGCTGCTGGCGGGGGCGCTGCTGGTGATGGGCGTTAACACCGCGCTGGTGATGTACTCGTTCCACTCGCGGCAACTGGGCGCGCGCGAGGACCTCGTCCTGCTGCACACCGGCCTGCTGGCGCTGACCGTCGGCGGCTGCGGGTCGCTGTGGGGCGCTGCGGCCGACCGCTGGGGGCAGCGGCGCTGGATGATGCTGGGGGCGCTGGGCGGCGCTGCGCTGCTGGCGCTGCTCTTCCCGTGGCTCTCGCTGGAAGCGTTCATGGCGGCGTCGATGCTGCAAGTGGCGCTGCTCTCGTCGGCGCGGCTGGCGTTCGCCGCCGTGACCGAGTGGTATCCCGACCGCAAGGGCGAGGCGATCGGGCTGCTCTACGCCGTCGCGAGCCTGGTCTCGGCGCTGGTCGCGCTCGCCGCCGGGCAGGTCTACGACCGGCTGCTCGACGCGCGCGGTGCGTCCGACGCGATGCTGGGGCTGGCGGCGCTGGTCGTGCCGCTGCTGCTGGTCGCGGCATGGCTGGTGCTGGCGCTGCGCGGCGACGAGTTCGCGCGGCCGGCGTGGGCGGTGCGGGGCGCAGCGCCCGCCGCGGCGGGCGCTGCACCGTCGGGAATCGCTGCGCGGCTGGCGGGGCTGCGCGCCCTCTTCACCTTCGAGAGCCGCTGGCCGCCGCTCATCCTGCTGGGGGTGCTGCTGGTGGCGATGCCGCGCGGCGCAGTCGTGCTGACGACGCTGCGCTACTTCGAGGTGCGCGGCGGCGCCGTCGACTTCTCAGCGCTGCTCGAGGCGTGGGCGGTGCTGATGGTGCTGATACTCTACGCAGTCATCGGCAGGGTCTGCGACCGCATGGGCGCCGAGCGAGTGCTGCTCTGGTCGGCGCTCGCGTACGGCGGGCTCTGGAGCCTCTTCGCGCTGGGACTGCCACTGACGCTCGCAATTATCATCTTCGTGATTCCCATCTACCCGATGCTGCTCGTGTCGGACGACGCGCTGCTGGCGCGCTTCACCACTGCGCGCGAGCGCAACCGCGGCCTCGGGATGGCGGGCGCGACCGCGCTCGTCGGGCAGGCGCTCGGCATCGCGCTCGGCTACCTGATGATGGGCTGGTTCCTCGACAGCGGCATGGCTGACCTCGACGCCTACCACTGGACCTACCGCGCCAACATCCTGCTCTGGATAGCCGCCATCGGCTGCACCTGGTGGCTCTCCCAGAAGCTGCGTGGTGAACCAGGGACGGCGTCATAAGCCGTCGCCAGCGCAACCTTTCTGGCCTCGCAGGGCTCGGCCAGCGGTTGCACCTGGTGGCTCTCGCAGCGCTTGCGTGGCGAGCCGGGGCCGGTATAAGCCGCCGCTCAACGGCTGAAGCCTTCATAACCGGCTGTAGCCTCGCGCGGTAATGGAACTGGCAGCGGCGCTGGAGCAGTGGCTCGCCGAAGACCTCGGCGCGGGCGACGTGACTTCGCAGGCGGTCGTCGACGAGCACGACTGCACGGCGGCCATCCGCGGCGGCCCCGGCACGCTCTCCGGCGCTGCCGCCGCTGAGCTGCTCTTCGCGCAGGGCGGCGTGCGCTGCGACATGGCGTTCTCCGACGGCGACACGCTGCCGGCGGACGTCGAAGTGGCGCGGCTGGCGGGGCCGGCGCGCGAAATCCTGGCGCGCGAGCGGCTGGCGCTGAACCTGCTGGCGCACCTCTCGGGCATCGCCACGCTCACCGCTGCGGTCATCGCGCGCGCGAAGGCCGCCAATCCCGCCGTGGAAGTGCTGGCGACGCGCAAAACCATTCCCGGCTTGCGCGTGCTCGAGAAACAGGCGGTCGTCGACGGCGGCGGTGGGACGCACCGGATGCGGCTCGACGATGCTCTGCTGGTCAAGGACAACCACCTGCGGCTTTGCGCCAGCATTACCGAGGCGGTGCGACGCGCGCGTGAGGCGCAGCCGGGGCTGGAACTGGTAGTCGAGGCCGACACCGTCGCGCAGGCGCTGGAGGCGGCGGAGGCGGGCGCCGACCGAGTGCTGCTCGACAACTTCTCCGTCGGGGAGGCGGCCGCAGCTGCATCGCAGCTGCGGCCCTTCGAGGTCGCGATTGAGCTTTCGGGCGGGCTGACGCTGGAGAACGTCGCCGACTACGCCCCTCACGGCGACTGCCTCTCGCTGGGGGTGCTGACGCTCGGCGCCCCACCGGTCGACTTCGGGTTGCATGTCGATTGAGCTGCGCGTGCTCGAGCTGGGGCAGGACGACCCGCGCAAGTGCACCGCGCGACGGCTCGCCCGCATGGAGCTGGCGCGCAGCTACCCGGCGCCGACGCGGCTGCCGCCGATGGGCATTGCGCTGGACCCGTTCGCGGAGCGCGAGCTGTCGCTGGCCGACCTCGAGCTGGCGCAGGTTGGCGGCCTGATCGGGGTCGACTGCTCCTGGAACCGCGCCTCGGAAACCTTTGCGCGGCTGCGACTGCACGGGCTCGAGCCGCGCAGCCTGCCGGGGCTGGTGCCGACCAACCCCGTGAATGCGAGCAAGCTGGGCAAGCTGACGACCGCGGAAGCGCTGGCGGGGGCGCTGGCCATCCTCGGCGAGCGGGCGCACGCGGCGCAGCTGATGGGCGCGTTCAAGTGGGGGCCCGCCTTCATGGCGCTCAATTTTCCCGAAGAAGCCCTTTAAGCTTCGCGCCTCTGGAGCGGGACGTGGTGAAACACCTCGAGCCCCTGCCTGACGAGACGCGCACTTTCACCGGCGAGACCCACCGAATCTTCATCGACGGGCGTGGTTTCGACTTCCAGGTGCTGGAAGTGCAGCCCGACGGGACGATGAAGCTCGATCTGCAGAACCCCGACCCCGAGCTGACGCGGCTGCTGGGCGAAGGCGAGCCGCGCGTGATTTACGTCGTCAGCCGCAAGGGCGAGCGGGACCTGGTGCTGCAGGGATGCCAGATGGTTTCGCGCTCGATTTCCTGCCACCTCAAGTACCGCCGCTGATTTTATCAGGCGGCGCAAGTCGGCCGACCGTGGCGATTGCCGACGTAGCAGTCATTGGCGGCGGGCCGGCCGGCTCCTCGGCGGCACGCGAAGCGGCCGAGCGCGGCCTCGATACGCTGCTCTTCGACCACGCCCACCCACGGCGCAAGGCGTGTGGTGGCGGGCTGCCGGTCAAGGGCATCGAGTGGATGGACGCCCCCGATGAGGCTATCGAGTGCCACATGAGTTCCATCAGCTTCACTCACGGCAGCACCAAGCTGAAGGTGCCGGTGGCGAAGGGCAAGCTCATTCGACGCGATAACTGGGACCACTACCTGTTCAAGCGTGCTGCCGAGGCGGGCGCAACGCATGTCGCGGAGCGCGTAAAGCAGCTCGAGCGCGACGGCAACGCGTGGGTTATCAACGGCACGCACCGCGCACGCTACATCATCGGCGCCGACGGGGTCAACGGTTTCACGCGCCGCCACTTCGTGGGAGCGATTCCGCGCGAACACCTCTTCGCCGCCTCCGGCTACTACCTTGGGCTGAAGCCGGTCGAGAACGAGGTCGAGTTCATCCTCGGCGCGCTTCCGGGCGAGGGCTATCTCTGGGTTTTCCCGAAGGCGGACCACTACAATATCGGCTACTGCTACAACGCCGGGACGCCCGGCATGAAGGAGGCGCTCGAGAAGCTGCTACACGACCGCTGGCCGGGTGAGTTCACCGCCCCCGGCAGGTACCGGCTCGCGAGCGGCGAAGAGGTCGAATGCACCCGCTTCGGCTCCGCCATTCCCTCCTACAACGACCCGGCGCTGTTTGACCAGCCGGTCTCGGGCGACGGATGGGTGCTGGTCGGTGACGCGGCGGGGCATGTCAACCCTATCCACGGCGAAGGGCTGAACCACGCCGCGCTCGGCGGGAGGCTCGCGGCGCGCGCGGTCGCCGAGGGCGACCCGACCCACTTTGAAGAGTACTGGCGCGAGCACTACGCGCGCGAGATGTACCGCGCCGCGAGGAGCAAGCACCGCATCTATCGCCCCTTCTTCATGCGCCTCGGCTTCGCGCTCGGCGGGACGCCGGCGGTTTTCGGGCTGCTGGCGACGATGACGCGCGGCGAATACGAAGGAAAAGCGATGCGCGACTTCTGGCTGCGGCTGCCGCTGGCGGCGGTGCAGGCGCTGTTCGGAATGCGCCACCGCGAACTGGCGTCGGCTTAGATTAGTTTTATAAAAGCGGCTGGCTCGGCCGGTCCCCTGATATGAAGCTCCCCCGTCGAATAAGCACTTACTGCCCCGCGTGCAAGGCGCACAACCAGCACGAAGTGGAGCAGGTCAAGAAGAAGCGCGCTTCCGAGCGTGCGCGCGGACAGCGACTTTTCCGCCGCGTCACCGCCGGCTACGGTGGTTTCCCGCGTCCCAAGCCCGAAGGGCGGGAGAAACCGACCAAACGCATCTACCTGCGCTACCGCTGTTCCAGCTGCAACAAGGCGTGGCACAGGCCAAATATACGTGCAAAGAAATTCGAGTTGATGGAGTAAACATGGTTAACAGTAAATTCCTGAAAGTGAACTGCCCCAGTTGCGAGAACGAGTCGGTACTCTTTAGCAACAGCGCCACGACCGTGAACTGCGAACTCTGCGGCTCAACCCTCGCCACATCTGCTGGCGGCCGCGCCCGGATCATCGCGAAGGTGGTGGAGGAACTGGAGTGAGTCCGGCAGAGCTTCCAGAAGAAGGTGAATTCGTAATCGGCCGGGTTTCCGAGGTAAGGCACCAAGGCGCCAACGTCGACCTGCTCGAATATCCGGGCCAGAAAGGCTTCGTCCACATTTCAGAAGTCGCTTCGGGCTGGGTCAAGTACATCCGCGATTTCATTCGTGAAGGGCAGATGGTGGTCGCCAAGGTCACCCGCGTCAAGCGCAAGCGCCACATCGTCGACATGTCGGTGCGGCAGGTCTCGGGCCACCGCAAGCAGGCGCGCATCCGCGAGTGGAAGAACGAGCAGCGTGCGACCAAGCTGATTGAGCTGGTAGCGGGCGAGGCCAAGCTCGAGCCGGCGGCACTGCTGGAGGAAGTTTCGGCCTCCTTCCGCGAGAATTACGGAACGCTCTACGGCGCCTTCGAGGCGGCCGTGATGGAGCAGGATGACTTCACGAAGGCATACAAGGGCAAGTGGGTCAAGCCATTCCTGGCGACCGCGGCGGCGAACATCACGCCCCCCTTCGTCACCATTGAGGGGCGTCTGACGCTCTCCAGCTGGGCGCCTGACGGGGTCGAGCACCTGCGGAAGGCGCTGACCGCGCCCGCCGCGCAGGAAGAAGAGACGACGCTCGAAATCAGCAGCGATGGTGCGCCCGACTACCGCATCCGCGTTCGCGCGCCTGACTTCAAGCAGGCGGAGCGCGAATTGAAGGCAGCCACGGACGCGGTGCTCAAGGGCTTCAAGCCGAGCGGCGGCGAAGCGAGTTTCGAGAGGCTCTGATGCGCACGCTGATGTTCCGCTGCGGCGAATGCGCGCGCTACACGCTCGCGAAGGAGTGCCCGGAGTGCGGTTCGGCGACCGCGAGTCCGCTGCCGCCGCGCTACTCGCCCGAGGACCGCTACGGCAAGTACCGCAGGATGCTGGCGCAGAAATGAGTTTCACCGAAATCGTCGTCAACGAGGAGGTGCAGCTCGAGAACGCGGTGCTGCTGGAAGGGCTGCCGGGCGTCGGGAACGTCGGCAAGCTGGCGACGGCGCACCTGATAGAGGAGCTGGGCGCCACCAAGTGCACCGAGATTTACTCGTCGCACTTCCCGCCGCAGGTGCTCATCGAGGAGAGCGGCGAGGTGCGGCTGGTCAACAACGAACTCTTCTACTGGCGCGGCAAGGAGGGCGCGCGCGACCTGCTGTTCCTGACCGGCGAGTACCAGGGCATGGAGGCGTCGGGGCAGTACGAACTGACGCTGAAGATGCTGGAGCTGGCGAAGGAGATGGGAGTCACGACCATCTACACCCTCGGCGGCTACGGGCAGGGCAAACTGGTCCCCGAGCCGCGCGTCCTCGGCGCCGCGACCGGCCCCGACATGGTCAAGCGGCTCCGCAAGGCGGGCGTCGAGTTCATCGAGGGCGAACCGGGCGCCGGCATCGTCGGCGCCTCGGGGTTGCTGCTCGGCCTCGGGAAGCTGCGCGGCATCGAGGGTGGCTGCCTGATGGGCGAGACCAGCGGCTACATGGTCGACCCGAAATCGGCGCAGGCGCTGCTGGTGACGCTGCAGAAGCTGCTTGGCATCGAGATTGACCTGACCGAACTCGAGAAGCGCGCCGAGCAGGTCGATGAAATCACGACCCAGCTGCGCGAGATGGAATCCGAGCCGGGCGACGAGAAGCAGGACTTCAACTATATCGGCTGAGCGCTCTTAACCCGGGCTTTGCTGCCGCGTCGTGGAGTTCCCCGAGTTCGAGCTGCTGCGCTTCCTGCGCGCGCATGTGAAGCCGGGGGTGCACAACCTTGCCGAGTCGAACTGGTTCGGGTCGCCCGTCGCAGTCACGCATTCGCGCGACTACAACGAGAAGCAGGGGCTGCCCGAACTGCGCGAGGAGCTGGCGGCGCTGCATGGCGTCGCGGTCGAGCAGCTGCTGGTGACCGCCGGCGCCAGCGAAGCCAATTTCCTGCTGGCGGCGGCGCTGCTGTCGCCGGGCGACGGCTGCATCGTCGAAACGCCGGGCTACCCGCCGCTGCGCGGGCTGCCGCACGGCTTCGGCGCCGAGCCGCGCGAATTATTGCGGCGTCCCGACGAGGGCTTCGCGATTGACCCGCAGCGGTTCCGCGCGTTGCTGCCGGCGCGGCTGGCGTTCGTCACCAACCTGCACAACCCGTCGGGCGTGCGCGCCGACCCGGCGCTGCTGCGCGAGCTGGGCGCGGCGATGGCGGCGGGCGGGGGGCTACTGGTGGTCGACGAAATTTTCCGGCCGCTGGCGGCCGACCTGCCGACGGTGGCGGGGGCGCCCGGCATCGCCGTCACGGGGTCGCTCAGCAAGTGCTACGGCGGCACCGCGACGCGCGTCGGCTGGGTCATCGCCGAGCCGGGGCTGGTGGCGCGGCTGGAGGCGCTGAAGAAGTGGACTAATCCCGGCGTCTTCCCGACGGGCGAGCGCGCCGGGCTCGTCATCCTGCGCGAAGCCGAAGCGCGGCTGGCGGCGGTGCGCGAATGCGCTTCCGGTGGCGGCGCGCTGGTGCGCAATGCGTGTGCAGGGCTGGGGTGGGAGTGGTTCGCCAGCGAATCGATTATCGGCTTCCCGCGCGTCGAGGGCGACACGCTGGCGCTGGCGGAGAGGCTTGCCGCGGCCGGGGTCGTGGCGTGCCCCGGCGAGTTCTTCGGAATGCCGGGGCATCTGCGGCTCGGGTGGGGGATTCCGCGGCCGAAGCTGGAAGCGGCGCTCGAAGCGCTGGCGGCAGCGCTAGCCTGACGCGCGGTGCTCGGCGTTGAAGAGCAGCAGCCCGTCGGAGGCGTCCACGGCGGCGCCGTGGCGCGTGCTGCCGTCGACCTGCTCGATGTAGTAGCCGTAGCCGCCGTTAGCGTCGACACTGCTGCCGTAATCGTCGAGGTCGAAATCGCCACTGGCGAGGTCCCCGAGCAGCTTCAGCATGGTCGTCGAGTCGATGTTCAGGAACGCCAGCGGGTCGAACAGGTTCTCGCGCGAGGCGAGGTTCTGCCCGAGCGAGAGGTTGACCCGTACGTGGTCGATAACGCCGGCGCTGCCGGCCCAGCCGGCGACAATCGTGCGCGACATCAGCAGCTCCTCGGCCGAGGAGACTGTCAGCGGCTGCTCCAGCTCGGCCGGGTTGACCAGCGGGTTGTCCATTTCGACCTCGCGGCCACTGGCGTTGGTGCGGTTGACCAGCAGTTCCCAGCCGGTCACCTCGCGCTTGCTCTCGCTGTGGCGCGCCAGCGTCAGGTTCCACTCGTCGCGCTCTCCGTCGTAACTCGCGCGGGTCACGAACGCCTGCGGGTAATCGGTGAGGTAGTCGTCGAGGTCCGACGGCGGCAGCTCCTGCCGCGCGTCGTTGATGGCGTCCTGCAGCGCAAAGCCGGAGTCGAGGCTGCTGGTGGAGTTCCCGAAGGCGGGCGCGTGGTAGTCCCACGCCTCGAGTTCGGCATCAATGTGCGGACCGTTCGTACTGGAGCCGTCCGCCTGCGGCACGTCTTTGTAGCCGGCAGTGAGGCCATTGATGGTGCCGCTGTAGCGGCCCGAGAACGAGTAGAGCTCGCCCGTCGGACTGGCGGCGTCAGAGGTTACGGTGATATCGAACTTGAGCGGGTAGGCGCTGCGCTCGGAAACCCACAGGTCGTAGCGCAGCGTGTGGCCGTAGTGGTAGTTGAATGGCAGGTCGGCCGAGCTGCTGCTGCTGACGCGCAGTTTGATGGTGGCGCTGCCGTCAACCTTGCCTCCGTCAAGCGCCTCCCAGCTGAATGCCAGCCCGTTGCTCACGAAGCTGCCGCTGTCGCCTTCGCGCAGCTGCTGGCCAACGTAGAGCTGTGCGTGCGGCATCATTCCCTTTTCGTCGGCGCGCGGAACCCAGCTGGTCAGCTTCTCCAGCGACCATTTCTCGCCAGTCAGCGTCTCTTCGTAATATGCGTAATTTTCGACCCGTTCCTTGATGATTTCGAGGCTGTCCTCGCGCACGAACTGCTCGTGAGTGGTGTTGACTCGCCCGTTATTGATGTCGGTGGGCGACGACCCCTCCTCGGCAACGCTGCCGCTGACCGGGTCCCAGTCCTGCTCGATGTAGCGCCTGAAAACGGGATGCTTCTGCCCGTAGCCATCTTCGACCAGCGACGTCAGCTCCTCGGTTCCCGCCTCGAGCGTCCCACCCCACTTGACGTGGATTTCGTTCACCTCGACATCCTCCCCCAGAAACGGCAGCGGGATGCCGACCGGGCTCTCGAGGTCAACCTGCCCCGTCACCGTGTAAGTCGCAGAATCGCCGTAGCGCTCGCTGGGCACCGTCACCTCGACTGCGCCGCCCAGAATCACCACCGCGACGGCGGTCAGCAGCAGGATGCCAACCGCGCCGATAGCGCCGAGGACGCGCATGTCGAGGTTTTCGACGCGCTGGAGCAGTGGTGGAAAAGCGGCAGGCGCCGCGGCGGGCGCTACAGCCGGCTCGTCTCGCTCCGGCTGTAGCGCATCGCTGGAGAGGTCCAGCTCCGCCTCCAGCGGCTCCTCCTCTCTGTCGGCTTCGCCAGTTTCGCTGCCGCCCAAGTCCAGCTCTGCGCCAGCCTCTTCGGGCTCGGCTTCCGCCTCCTCCGGGACTACAGCCTCTGCATCTTCGTCAGGCGAATCGGCCTCCTTCCCGGATTCGGCTATCTGCTCAGCGTCTTCGGCTTCTATCTCCTCGACCACTTCAGCGACTAATTCAACGTCCCCGGGCTCGCCGTCATCGTTACCGGCGGGCTTGCCCGCGCTCCAGAGTGAAGCCACGGCGGCACGGCGAACTGCCGTACTTTAAGGTTTCAGGACTTGATAATCGCCACGAGGAAGATTACCACACCCACAATCGCACCGGTGAAGCCACCTGCTATCGCCAGCAGCGCATCGGGCATCACTACAGCCCTCCAGACACCATCGACATAGGTTTGGTAGTACCAGCCGTAAGTCGCCACCACCCCGAGCAGGATGAAGCCGAAGCCGGCGTTGCGCGTCTTCTGGCTGCCGTAGTACGCCACGAGCGCACCCATCCCGAACATCACGATGGCGAAGCCGACCGTGAAGAGCGTCAGCGCCAGCGTCATCTCGGCACTCATGCCTTGCCTCCCTCGTCTGCGTCGTCAGCGGAGGCGTCATCACCATCATCCTCGGCTGCCAGTTCCTCTTCGAGCTTCTTCAGCTCCTCGTCCAGGTCCAGATCTTCGAGGTCTTCGAGGTCGAGGTCTTCGAGGTCGTCGACCGTATCGACTTTCATCAGGATGAAGAGCACTGCAAACATCCCGGCCGCCATCCCGACCATCGCCGCTACCGCGGCAATCAGGCCGTAGCGGAAGCTGGCCGCGTCGAGGGTCGCCGGGTCGGCGATGTAGGTCTGGTGGTACTGGAGGCCCAGCACGAGTATCGCCACCACAATCAGCCCGAAGCCAATCTGTTGCGACTTGCCGGCGCCGAAATAGGCGGTGAACAGGCCTGAGCCGAGCGTAGCCAGCCCGAGGCCGAACAGGAATGCGGCTACGAAGAATTCAAAATTCCACGTGTAGCCCAGTAGTTCCATGCTGAGGTCCATAGTTATCGTCCGGCGATTTGGCTGCGCCTTATTAGGCTACTGTCGGAAGCGGCGGCGGCCTCAGCCGGCCGTTCAAGCTTGGTCGCCGGGTGGGTCTGCGTGTCCTGGACTCCCTCGACGGTACGAATCTTCTGCACCACCACCTGTCCCAGGTCGTAGAAATCGCCGGTGTCAACCTTGGCCAACAGGTCGAATTCGCCAAACAGCGGGTGCAACTCCACGATTTCCTCCACGCTTCCGAGCGCCTCGTACACCTGCTGCTCCTTGGAGGGCTCGGTCTTGATGAGGATAAAGCCGACCGCCATACGCCCCGATTCCGGGCGGATTTAAGCCGGTTTGGCTCTCGACGATAGCGTCGTCGTGAGCAGAGGCAGACTTATATAGGGCGAAATACACCCGCTGTTCCGGTGACTCCACATGGCTGAAGTAGTCAAATCAACCGGAGTAAGCAAGCAGGCCGGGTACCTCTATTACCTGGGCAAGGACGGCCACGTCTGGAGAACAGCGATGGCCCGTGGTGGAAAAAGAACTGGTGGCGGCCCCGAACTGGTCGCGACCGCTGGCGTCTCGAGGGAAGACGGCTATCTGTACTACATCGACAAGAGTGGCGATGTAAGCCGGTCCCCGATGTCGCGAGGCCGCCGCTAGGTCTGTCGTCGAGAAGACGGCAGCCAGTCCTTTTTGCCCGCCCCCCTTGGCTGGGCCAGCGCGATTCATTTTTGCAGAGGTCGCCTAGCCCGGTATGGCGCCGGCCTTGAAAGCCGGTGAGCATCGCTCACGGGGGTTCAAATCCCTCCCTCTGCGCCACTGTGCAACCAGAGGTTGCACCATGTGCGATTCGAGAGGAATCGAACCCGCAATTTTGATGGGCCTTTTCTAAAAAGGTCCGTTCGGATCAATCCCTCTGCGCCACTGTTTTTTTAATTTGATTGAATAAAATGACCGTCGGAAAAGGTCGGTTCGGACTACTCGCCCGATACGAGCCGCAGCTCCGGGCTGCGGCTCGCGACCTCGACGGCGAGCGCAGCAACGAAGTCGGCGAGCGGGACGCCGTTGCGCTGGCGGCCGTCGCGCGCGCGGATGCCGACGGTGTTGCCCGCGACCTCCTCATCGCCGAGGATGAGCATGTAGGCCGGCCTCATCTTGCGGTGCGTGCGGATTTTCTTGCCGATGGTATGGTCGCTGTCGTCGACCCTCACGCGGATATCGGCGGCCGCAAGCGCGTCGCGCACCTTTGCGGCGTAGTCGCGGTGCTTTTCAGAGATGGTGACGACCTGCACCTGCACCGGCGCGAGCCAGGTCGGGAAGTTGCCCATCCACTGCTCGGTGAGGAACGCGACGAAACGCTCGTGGGTCGATAGCGGAGCGCGGTGGATGACGAACACCTCGCCGTTTTCCGTGCCAGTCTCGTCCATGAAGGAGAGGCCGAAGCGCTCCTTGGCGGCGAAGTCGAGCTGGATGGTCGCTATCGACTCCTCGCGGCCGAGCGCGGTGGTGAACTGGATGTCGACCTTCGGCCCATAGAAGGCCGCCTCGCCGATGGCTTCCTCGTATTCGACGCCGAGGTCGTCGAGGATGCCCCGCAGGTGGTCCTGCGTCGCTTCCCAGTTTTCGGGCTGGTCGATGTATTTCTCCTTCTTTTCGGGGTCCCAGAGCGAGAGGCGAAAGCTGTAGTCGTTGAAGCCGAAGGTGGCGTAGTAGTCCCGCGCCATGCGGATGTTGGCCTCCACCTCTGAAGTCACTTGCTCCAGCGTGCAGTAGATGTGTGCATCGTTCATCGAAAGCATGCGCACGCGCAGCAGCCCCGTGAGCGTTCCCGAAAGTTCGTTGCGGTAGACGGTGCCGTATTCGGCGATGCGCAACGGCAGTTCGCGATAGGAGCGCTTGCCGTGGCGGAAGACGAGATGGTGCATGGGGCAGTTCATCGCCTTCAAGTAGTAGGTGCCGTCGTCCATTTCCATGGGCGGATACATCGAGTCGGCGTAGTGCGGCAGGTGTCCGCTCGCCTCGAAGAGCTGCTGCTTGCCGAGGACCGGCGTCGTGACGCGGACGTAGCCGTACGCCTCCTCGACCTCGACCGCGTAGCGCTCGATTTCGCCCTTGAGCACCTCGCCGTTGGGCAGCCAGACCGGCAGCCCCTTGCCGAGTAGTTCGTCAATCATGTAGAGCTCCATCTCGCGCCCGATTTTGCGGTGGTCGCGCTTCGCGGCTTCCGCGAGCTGCTGCTCGCGCTTCTGCAAGCCCTCTTTCGTCGCGTGGCAGAGGCCGTAGATGCGGACAAGCGACTCGCGTTCGCGGTCGGCGCGCCAGTACGCCTGGCTGGTGCTGGTGAGCCTGAACCAGCGCAGGTGCGCCGTGCTGGGAACGTGCGGGCCGCGGCAGAGGTCGACGAAGTCGCCCTGCCGGTAGGCGGACGAGCCGACATCGTGACCGAGTTTGTCGTCGAGGATTTCGAGCTTGAATTGGTTATCGCCAAACATCTTGCGCAGCGCGGCGTTGTCGAGCTCCTCGCGCTCGAGCTTGAGGTTCTGCTTCACCAGCTGCTTCATGCGCTTCCCGATGGCGCGCAGCTGCTCTTCGCTAATCGGCTCCATATGGAAGTCGTAGTAGAAGCCGTGCTCGATAGGCGGCCCGATGGTCGGCTGCGCGTCCGGGTGCAGCTCGGTGACCGCCTGCGCCAGCAGGTGCGCGCACGAATGGCGCAGGATGTAGAGCCCCGCGTCGGACTCTCCGGGGATGGGGGCGACGCTACAGTCGCCGTCGAGGACGTGCGAGAAGTCACGCTCCTCGCCGTCGACAAGCGCGGCGACCGCACCCGACTTGCGGCCGTGGACGTTGGCAATAACCTCGCCGGCGGTGATGCCGCGGGCGTATTCGTGGACCGCTTCGGCCCCGACGTCAACGGTAATCATCGCCATTCAGTCGCCGCCCGGCTGGCGCTTGCGTCCTTCGGAGTAAGGGCTCCCGGCGTGCACTAGTGCCAGCTCCATGTTTCCGCGACGCGCCTGCCGGATAAAGGGCTGCCCCCCGGGTAACCCTTATACCAAGTCGAGAGTGCTCGGCGCCCGTCGAACCATGGCTCGCAGGAAGAAACAGGGACGCAAGCGCCAACCGCCAGCCGGTGGCCGTCCGGTGCTGCTGCTGATGGCAGTCTCGATAATCGTGGTGCTGGCAGTCATCTTCCTGACCGTGCTCGGCGCTATCGAGACCGGCGTCGCCGCGGTACTGGCGATGACGCTACTGGCGGCGATATTCTTCCTGATGTGGCTGCGCACCTCCGCCCCGCAGGGCGGCGGCCAGCGGCGGCGCAAGCGGCGGCGCAAGCCCTCGATTGATGCTGTTGCAGGTCCACCCGCCGTTACCACGGCCGCCGGCGCGGTGTCCGCGCCGGCGGCCGCGCAACCGCGTGTCCCGCTCCCCCCACGTCCCGTGCGCGCTGCGCGACGGCGGCGTGAATACGTCAGCTATCCCGTTTTTGTCGGCGGCGGCGATTACGCCGACACCTACGTTCAGGTCGACAAGGACACCGTGCTGAAGCTGCGCAACGAGATGACGCCCGACGACGGCATGGCGCAGCTCCCCGGCCGCCGCATGGCCGGTTTCCCGGACCCACAGAAGGCGGCCGAGGCTGCCGAGCCGGTGGCGGCCGAAGCGGTGGTGGCGACCGCCGCACCGGTCGCGGTCGCAGCGGAGCCTGTGGCGGTGGCAGCCGCGCCCGTAGCGGCTGAAGCGGTGGCGGTAGTCGAGGAAAAAGAGGAAGATTTCGACTTCGACTGGGAGTGAAACCGCTTTTAGGGGGCCCTTGGCGCTCCCCGCGCGTTTGGAAGTCTATCAACGACTGCGGAAATTGCGCCGCGAGCGGCCGTTGCACCTGACGCTGCTCGACCCCGGCAAGAGCGATACCGCCACCATCGGGCGCATGGCGCACGGCGCAGCCGAGGCGGGCACCGACGTAATCATGGTCGGCGGCTCGACCGGCCTCTCGCTCGAGCGTGTCGACGCGGCGGTGGACGAAATCAAGGAGCAGTCGCACCTGCCGGTAATCCTCTTCCCGACCGTCGCGAAGGCGGTTTCCACGAAGGCGGACGCGATTTTCTTCATGTCGCTGCTCAACAGCACCGAACGGCGCTTCCTCGTCGGCGAGCAGATTGCGAGCGCCGCGATGGTCCACCAGTCGGGGCTCCAGCCGCTCTCGATGGCGTACCTGATTGTCGAGCCCGGCATGGCTGCCGCGCGCGTCGGCAAGGCGCAGCCGCTACCGCGCGACGACCCGGCGCCGGCAGTCGCGCACGCGATGGCGGGCGAGCTGTTCGGCATGCGCTTCATCTACCTCGAGGCGGGCTCGGGCGCCAGCGCGCCGGTGCCGCCCGCGATTGTCGCCGCGGTCCGCGAGGCGATTAAGGCGTTGCTGATAGTCGGCGGCGGCATCCGCACCGTCGACTCGGCAGCTGCCGCGGTCGCCGCGGGCGCCGACATGGTCGTCACGGGTACGCTGGTCGAACGGGCGTCGATGGTCAAGGAGGAGTTGCAGCCCATTATCGGGGCGGTGCACGCCGGCTGAATGGCTCCCGAACTCGTAGTCGACCCTGATGTGCCGCCCCCCGCGCGGCTCTCGGGCTACCTGCTGCACACCCCACGCCGCGAACTGAGCGGTGCGCTATTTGCGGCCGCAACGCTGGCGCTGGCGGTCATCGGGCTGCGCGACTTCCCACTCATCACCGAGGCGGTCTCCGACCGGCTGCTGCTCGGCGCGGTCACGCTGGCGCTGCCGCCGCTGCTGGTCGCAACGCTCGCCGCCAACCTCGCGTGGGCGTGGGACGGTCGCTACCCGCTGCGCTACGGCTTGCAGACTGGCGCGACCGGCGCGCTGATTATGCTCTTCTGCACCCTCGCTGGCGGTGAGTGGTGGTTCTCGACGATGGGCGGGCTGGCGTTCGGCGTCGGCGCGACCGGCGGGCTCTGGTATCTCACGCTGCGCACCCACGGCTCCGCGCCGGGCTGGGTCGCCCTTTCGCTCGCGATGGTGGCGCCGCTGGCGTCGCTGTGGGGGCTCTTCGGCGACAACTCCGAGCACTGGCTTAATGTCGGCCTCGTTTCGCTGGTCACGTTCACC
Organism: Candidatus Poseidoniia archaeon; assembly: GCA_030748895.1. Taxonomy (NCBI): domain Archaea; kingdom Methanobacteriati; phylum Thermoplasmatota; class Candidatus Poseidoniia; species Candidatus Poseidoniia archaeon. Next base: position 115,740 of record JASMLC010000001.1, on the reverse strand, counting down.
GCCGCCAGTTACGGCTTCCTCTTCTTCGTCGACACCCCCTATCAGCGTGCGGTCGGCATTTCGGGCATGCGGCACATGGCGGCGTTCATCGAATTCTACTCGACCGGCGACGGGCGGCGGCTGACGCGCGCCTTGCGGGAAATCTGCCAGACGGTGCGCGTCGAGAGCGGCTGGGCGTCGCTGCGCCGCGACGGGGAGCCGCTGGCGTTCCTCGCTATCCCCGGGCTGCACCCTGGCCCACTCGGCGAACTGGGTGGCAGCAACCTGCCGTCGAAGATTGATCCCGAACTCCCTGGTCTCGGCTTCGCGCTGCATGGCGCGACGACCAACGACCAGAACCCGCTGCGCGCCGAGGACGTCAATCGCATCGGCAATGCGATGGCGGAGACGGCCGCCGACGCCGCGCACGGTGGCGGCGGCCGCCCCGCCGCGTCGGCCGGCACGGTACCGGACGCGCACGCGCTCGGCCTTGGGGAAGACTTGCTGCTCTTCGCCGAGCCGGACGACAGCGATGATATCCACCCCGCGCTTGGCTCAATCCTCGAAGGCAGCGCCACCCGCGGCGACGGCGAGCGGCTGCTCGTCGACCTGCATAATCAGGAAGGCTGGGGCCGCCCCCCGCTCCCGGCCGGCACCGCGGAAGGCAGCGCGCTGGCGGAAGCGATGGGCGCGGCGGCCGACGGCTGCCGCGCCGCCCCCATCGGTGAACTGCGCGCCGGCGTCGCGCGGCTGCCGGGCGAGGACCTCGAGCACGGTATCGGCCCCGGCGGGCTGCGCGTGCTCGCGCTCGAAACCGGCGGCGCGACCAGCGCGCTGCTGCTGTGGGACGCCAACGGCTTCGCGCCGGGGATGAACGCTGCCTTGCGGGAAGGCCTCGCCGACAGCGTCGATACGCTGCTACTGGCGACGACCGACAACCACTACGTCAATATCCGCCCCGGCGGCCACAACCCGCTCTCGGGCGCCGACTTCATCCTCCCCGCGGCGCAGGCGGCGCTGGCGGAGGCGCTGGCGGACCTCGCGCCGGCCGAGAGCGCGATGGGGCGCGTCACGGTCGACGGCGTCGAAATCCTGGGGCAGGGGATGCAGGACCGCATCTCGGCCGCCGCGAACGCCGTCGTGCAGGTTGCGCGCTTCTCATGGCTCCCGCTCTACGGCTCGGCGGCGATGTTCTGCATGCTGCTGTCGCCGTATCTGTAACGCCGTTCTACTTCGACTGAATCTGGATAGATATCTTGACGCCGTCGGGTATCTGGATGCGCATCAGCTGGCGCAGTGCGCGGTCGTCGGCGTCAATATAGATGAGTCGCTTGTGCAGCCGCGCCTCCCAGCGGTCCCACGTCTCGGAGCCTTCGCCGTCGGGGGATTTCCGCACGGGCACACGCAGCTTGCGCGTCGGGAGCGGAATCGGGCCGGTCATCTGGACGCCGGTGCGGTCGGAGATGGTGCGAATCTGCTCGCAGACAAGGTCAACCGAGCCGTGGTCAAGGGCGTGCAGGGAGATGCAGGCCCGCGTATCTCCCTTCTTCGCCATTAATCAGTTCAGTCCCAGGACTCCTCAATCTTGAGGCACATGCCGGCCGCGACGGTCTTACCCATGTCGCGGATAGCGAAGCGCGAAAGCTGCTTGAACTTGGCCTGTTCCTCGATTGCGAGCGGCTTGGTGGGCTTGATGAGTACCATCGCCGCGTCGCCCTTCTTCAGGTAGTCGGGATTTTCCTCGGTCACCTCTCCGGTGCGGGGATCCATCTTCGCCAGCAGGGTGTCGAAGGTGCACGCCACCTGTGCGGTGTGGCTGTGGAATACCGGGGTGTACCCTTTGGTAATCACGTTAGGGTGGTCCAGAATCATGACCTGTGCCTTGAACGCACGCGCCACGGTGGGCGGGTCGTTCTCGGGACCGCAGATATCGCCGCGGCGGATATCGGTGTGCGATACGCCACGCAAGTTGAAGCCGACGTTGTCGCCCGGTACCGCTTGCGGAACCTCGGCGTGGTGCATCTCGACCGACTTGACTTCGCCGACCTTGCCACCCTGATGGGCGGAGGGGCGGAAGCTGACTTTCATACCGGGCTTGAGCGTCCCGGTCTCGACCCGGCCGACCGGCACGGCGCCGATACCCGAAATCTTGTAGACGTCCTGGATTGGCAGACGCAGCGAATCACCCTCCTGCCCCTTGGGGGGTGAGAGCTTGTTGAGCGCCGCCAGCAGCGTGTCGCCGCTCCACCAGCCGAGGTTGTCGCCCTTATCCTTGATGTTGTCCGCCTTCCAGCCTGAAGCGGGCAGGACGGTCACCTGCTCGTCGCGGAAGCCGACCATCTTAAGCATCTTTTCGAGGTCAGCCTTGACCTCCTCGAAACGCTTCTCGGAGTAGGCGGGCTTGGTGATGTCCATCTTGTTAACTGAGACAATCAGCTGCTCGACGCCCATCACCTTGGCGAGCCAGAGGTGCTCCTTGGTCTGCGCCTTGATGCCATCGTCGGCCGCGACCACCAGCACTGCGGCGTCAGCCTGCGAGGTGCCGGTAATCATGTTCTTGACGAAATCTCGGTGCCCCGGGGCATCGATAATCGTGAAATAGGTCTTGTCAGTCTCGAACTTCTTGTGTGCTACATCAATCGTGACGCCACGCTCACGTTCTTCTTTCAGGTTATCCATCACGTACGCCAGCTCGAAGCCGCCCTTGCCGCGCTCTTCCGCTTCCTTGCGATACTTGTCAACAAGGTGCTGCTCGATTGCGCCAGTCTCCAGAAGGAGTCGGCCGACTGAGGTAGACTTGCCGTGGTCGACGTGACCGATGAATACTACATTCATGTGGGGTTTGCTTGCCATTTTTGACCTCCTTTGGTCAGGTGGGGCCGCAGGACAGGGGGTAAATAAAGATTAACTTGCTTCTCGACGGAAAATCAGGCGTAGTTCTCGGGTCTCGGAACCTCGGGCTTGAGCCCTTTCCGCTCCCGGATTTCGGCCGTGACATCATCCAGCAGCTCGCGCGGCAGCGGTTCGTAGCCGGCGAATTCGGTTGACCAGAGCGCGCGGCCGGCAGTCGCCGAGCGAATCTCGCCCGCGAAGCCGAACATCTCCTTGACTGGCGCCTTGGCCGTAATCGTAGCGAGATCGCCCTCGGTCTCCATCCCGGCAATCACCGAGCGGCGTTGCGACATCTCGCCCGTGACGGCTCCCATCAGGTCCTGTGGGACGCTGATGTAGACGTTCTGCTTCGGCTCCATCAGCGCCACGCCCGCCATGAGCATCGAGCCGTTGATGGCGTTACGGACGGCGGGAATCGTCTGCGCCGGGCCGCGGTGGATGGCGTCCTCGTGCAGCTTGGCGTCGCGCAGCAGTACCTTGACTCCCAGCAGCCGCTCATTCGAGCGAGGGCCGCGGTTGACGACTTCCTTGAAAGCTTCAATCAGCAGTTCGCGCGTCTCGAACAGATTCTGTACTCCCTTCGTGGCGTCGATGAAGACGCAGCCGTTCTCGATGCAGAGCACGCCGCGCGCGATGGGGCGGTCCCAGTCGTACTCCATCAGCTGTCGCGCCACTTCGCGCGATTTCTTGATGTCGCCTGACGGGATTGTACCCTCCTGGATGGCAGCGAGCACGTCCGGCTCGAGCGGCTCGACCGTGACGAAGAAACGGTTGTGCTTGTTTGGTGACTTGCCTTCGAAGACGCCCGGCGAGGGTTCCATGACCGCCTCGCGGTAGACCACGATGGGGGGCGAGGTGGTAATTTTGACGCCGTGCTCCTTGGCAATACGGTACTCGGTGATTTCGAGGTGCAATTCACCCATCCCCGACATCAGGTGCTCGCCCGTCTCGAGGTTGGAATCAATCTGGATCGAGGGGTCGGCCTTGGAGACCGCGCGCAGCACCCCGACCAGCTTTGGCAGGTCGCGCGTATGCTTGGCCTCGATGGCGGTCGTGACGACCGGCTCCGAGTGGTGGACGATGCGCTCGAACGGCTCAAGGTCCTGCTGGGAGGTGGCGGTCGAGCCGGAGATGGCGTCGCGCAGCCCGGCGATAGCGACGATGTTGCCGGCGGTCACCTGCTCAGTCGCAATCCGGTCGGCGCCGACGAAGACGCCCACCGACTGGACCCGGTTGGGCGCGGGCATCCCGGAAACGTAGAGCTGGTCGCCCTTGGCGATTGTGCCCGAAAAGAGCCGCCCGACGGCGATTTCGCCCGCATGCGGGTCGATGACCACCTTGGTGACCATGAAAGTTGTGACACCCTTGTCATCAGCGGAGACCATCGCCTTGCCGGCGGCTGACTCGGGGTCGCCGTGCCAGATATGCGGGATGCGGTACTTCTGCGCCACTTCGGCTGAAGGCATCTTCTCGACAATCATATCGAGCAGAACTTCATGCAGCGGTGCGGCGTGTGCAAGGCCTTTGCGGTCCTCTTCCGTCATGTAATCGTAAATCTGCTTGAAGGAGATGCCCTTCTTCTGCATGAATGGAATCGAGGTGGCCCAGTTGTGATAGGCTGACCCGAAGGCGACCGTACCGGCAGCCGCGTCCAGTTTCCACTCCTTGCGGAACTCCTTGGGCACCTGCCCCATGATGAGCTTGTTGACCTCGGTGATAATCTTCCCGAAGCGCTGCTGCATGTCCTCGGGCGTAACCTGCAACTCGGCAATCAGCCGGTCCACCTTGTTAATGAAAAGCACCGGCTTGACCTTCTCCTTCAACGCCTGCCGGATGACCGTCTCGGTCTGTGGCATGATGCCCTCGACCGCGCAGACGACGATGATGACACCGTCGAGCGCACGCATCGCGCGGGTGACGTCACCGCCGAAATCAACGTGCCCCGGCGTGTCGATAAGATTGATGAGGTAATCGGTGCCCTTGTGCTCGTGGACCATCGAGGCGTTGGCGGCGTTGATGGTGATGCCGCGCGCCGATTCCTGCTCGTCGAAATCGAGCATCAGCTGCTTGCCGGCGAGGTCTTCCGACATCATCCCGGCGCCGAAAATCAGGTTGTCCGAGAGCGTAGTCTTGCCGTGGTCGATATGCGCCGCGGTGCCGATGTTACGAATCTGTCCCAGTTCGCGGAACAGCGCCTGCGCGCGCTTGACGTTATCTTCCTTGCGGCCCATGGCTCAGTTGTGCGCGGCTTCCGCCTGGCGCTCCTTGTCTTCCTTCTTGGCGACGGCGAACGAGTCCGGATTCCCTTCAGCAGCAAGCATGATTTCGCGCGCGAGCGCTTTCACGATTGAGCGCTGCTTTGGCGCCGACGCAATCGCGCCGCGACAAATGTTGCCGATGGCGGTCTCGAGCCGTCGCGCCGGCGAGACGTCGACGCCGCTGTAGACGCGGATGCCGCCGTACCGCAGCGAAACCACTTCGGCGCGCGGCGCGCCGTTCTCGAGCGCGCGGACCAGCACCTGCATCGGGTTCTGCTTCTTCTTGGCGTGGACGATGTCGAACGAGTTGCGCAGCACCTTGTAGGCTTGCGCCTTCTTGCCAGTGTAGCGCTCGGAGCGCATCAGGTTGTTGATGAGGCGCTCGACGACAGTCATGCGATGCTTGCCAAACCGCGTCCGCGCGCGGCGACCGCCGGTGTGAGGCACCTGGAAAGCGTTGAGGTTGATGTACTTGCGCAGCGTCGGGTCCTCCACCTCGACCTCGCTGAGGTCCCACTTGCCGAAGAGCGGCAGTACCGGCAGCTCCGGCTCGGGCGGTGCTTCCGGCTCCGCCTCGGGAGCTGCGTCCGCCCCGGCCGCCCCGGCCTCCGCGACCGCGCTCACCGAATCGGCTTCTCCTTGCGCCCGCGGACCATCTCGCGCAGCGAGACGTTGTTAACTTTCAGGACCCGGTAGCGCACGCCGGAGAGGTCGCCGTACGAGCGCCCCATGCGTCCGCCGACGCCTTCGATGACCACCTCGTCGTGCTCGTCAATGAAGCTGATGGCGAGGTTGCCCGGCGCCAGCGCAGTCACCTGCCGGCCGTTCTTGATGAGCTGCACTCGCACACACTTGCGGATGCCGGAATTGGGCTGTTTAGCCTCGACCCCGACCTTCTCGACCACGATGCCCTTCGCCTGCGGCGCGCCCTGTAGCGGGTCCGCCTTCTGCTTCAGCTTGAGCACCCGCTTGCGATAGTAGCGGTCGTTCCAGCGTTGCTTCTGGCGGTGCTTGCGAGCCTGCGCGGAGGTGTAGAGTCCCTTGGCCAAATTTGCCTCTCCCCGACGAGCGGAGGTTTTCGCGCAGAAGGGGTCTGTATTTATAGCGTTCGGCAACGGCGCCCGACGATAACTGCGTTTCAGCGCTGCGCGCCGGCCTCCATTGCGCCGCTGCCGCACTCGCGCCGCACCCGACGAAACCGCTATTGCCGCGCCGCTCTCGGCACACCGGGCCACCGTAGCTCAGCCGGCCAGAGCGGCCGCCTTGTAAGCGGCAGGTCGAGGGTTCAACTCCCTCCGGTGGCTCCATGTCCTCGCCAAGCGCAGCGAGGCGGGGCTACTGGCTTCGGGGAGTCGAACAATCTTATGGTCGCGAGCCCGCCGTCGGCACAGCCGACGGCAGGTCGAGGGTTCAACTCCCTCCGGTGGCTCCATTCCTTATTAATCGCGGCGCGCTCGCCCCTTTCCCGCAGGCGAACGATGCATCCATTCCACTATGCGAAGGTCCTCAAGGGCGCGGTCAAGCGCAACCTGCAAGTGGACCTGAACTACAAGTTCCAGCTGGTGACCGATGTCATCGACATGCTGCTGATAATCGTCGCCTTCACCGTACTGGGGGCGTTCGTCGATGAGGCGGCCGACCCGGGGGAACTCGGCATCGACTACGGGCTGCAGGGCTTCCTGCTGATGGGGGTGCTCTTCTGGGCGCTCTACCAGCGCGCGTACGAGGATACTGTCGCGGCGCTGCCGGAAGAGGCGTCGCGCGGCACCATCGGCTTTCTCGTGACGAACAACGTCAGCCTCTCGACGCTGCTGCTGGCGCGCAACATCGCCTCCATGGTGAAAACGTTGCTGACGACGCTCTTCATTGTCCTGCCGGTGCTGCTGGTGGTCGACCTGGCGCAGGGCGGCATGCCGGGACAGCGCGGACTCTTTGCCGGCTTCGGCCTTGCGGATTTGCCGCTCATCGTGGGCGTCTTCCTCCTGATCTGGGTATTCATGCTGATGGTCTCGCTGCTGGTCGCCTCGCTCAACATCGTCTCCAAGCGCATCACGCCCTTCGCCAACATGGTCGTGACGGCGCTCAAGGTGCTGAGCGGCTACTACTTCCCGATAGAGGCGCTCGACGGCTACCTCGGTACCGGCGTCGCCATCTGGCTCAAGACGCATATTCCGATTATCACCGGGCTGGTCTTCCTGCGCGACATGGTGCTGGTGCCCGGCCCGAAGCCCGGCTTCGAGGTGCTGTGGGCGAATTACCTCGAGCCGATGCTGGTCGGCATCCTCGTTACGGGGGTCGTCGCCGGGGTGCTCTACAAGTACCTCGAGCGCAAGGCACAGAGCTGGGGGACTCTGGAGTTTTACTGATGCTGGCGGTCGAAGTCGAGAACGTCGTCAAGGAGTTCCCCGGCGGCTGGCGCCGGCCGCCCGTGCGAATTATCGATGACGTATCCTTCACCGTCGAGAAGGGGCAGCATGTCGCAATTATTGGCCCTAACGGCTGCGGCAAGACCACGCTGTTGCGTACCATCGCCACGATTTATCGCCCCGACGCTGGCAAAGTGCGTATCTTTGGTCAGGACGTCTTTAACTGGCGTCAGAGTGAGCGGTCGCGGCGCGCCTTCGCGTTCATCTCACCGGCGCTGAACTTCCAGGCCAAGCTGACGCTGCGGCAGACCATCGAGTTCTTCGCGACGGTGCTGCAGAAGCCCCCCGCAACTGTAATCCCGTTCCTGAAACGGACCGGGCTCTACGCAATGTGGGACCGGCGGCTGGAAGGCTTCTCCGAAGGGCAGAAGGCGATGCTGCGGCTCGCCATCGCCTTCCTGAAGCAGCCGCGGGTGCTGTTCCTCGATGAGGTGGTCGCGAACCTTGATTTGGCGCGACGCGAGAAGGTGATTGGCATGCTCGAGGAACTGGAGGCGTTCCAGGACCTGACGCTGCTGATGGTCGACCACGACCCATACGTGGTGGACCGGCTCTGCGACCGCATCCTGGTGTTGCAGAAGGGCGGCCGCATCCACCGTTTCACCTCGGTACGCGAGCTTATGGATGAAGTCCCGTACCGCTTCACGGTCGAGGTGAACCTGAAGCGCGACGTTGAGGATGCACTCGCTGCAAAGGTGGCGCAGCCATTACGGCGCTACGAGATGACGCTGCGCTACTTCGCCGCCGACGAGCAGGCGGTGCACCGCATTTCGCGCCGGGTGCTGAAGCTGCTGGGCGAGCGGGTGCAGGACTACGTCACCGCGCCGGTCTCGCTCAAGGACGTCTACTACCTGATGCGGGAGGATGGCTAATGTTCGGCGGCTTCAAGCCTTTCGCGAAGCAGAAAGTGGGCGCACCGGTCGTCGACCTTGCGTGCGATTCCAGCGGCGAGATGGTCGCCGCCATCACCGTCAGCACCCTCTTCACCTACAGCCAGCGGCAGCAGCTAGCGGCGGTCGAGCACGAGGGCAACCGTATGGTACGCATAGCGGCTGACAGCAGCCGCATCGTGCTGGTGGCGTTCGACGGACTACACTGCTATGACCTGTGGGGCAACCCCAAGTGGGCTTACGCGACCGAGCGCGACGTCCATGACGTCGCACTCGCGCCCGACGGCAGCCGCACGCTGGTTGCCGACGGGGACCGGCTGGTGCTGCTCGACCGCGAAGGCGAGCCGCAGTGGGAGGCGACGGCGGGCAGCTTCGTCGGCGGGGTGGCGTTCGCCCCCGACGGGAGCTGCCTCTGCGGCTTCGAGCGCGGCGTGCGCTGCTACGACGCGGCCGGCGCGCAGCAGTGGGAGCTGCGCAGCGGGCAGCTGGTGCTGGGGGTCGACGCTAACGCGCAGCATGTCGCCTGCTCCTCGGGCAAACAGGTATACTGCCTCACCAGCGGCGGGCAACTGCTCTGGCGCGAGGAGGTGGGGCCGCTGCGCAGCCTGCGCTTCACGCGAGGCGGCGGCGCGCTGCTGGTCGCGACCGACGGCGGCATTCACTGCTTCGAGGTCAACGGCCAGCTACTGTGGCAAATCGAGGAGGAAAAATTCGTCGAGACCGCCGCCGCGGTCGCCTCGGGCGAGCTGGCGGCGCTGGTCGCTGGCGGCGAGGTGTTCGGCAAGTGGGAGCTGCGGCTGCTCGACCGCGAAGGGCTGGTGCTCGAGAGTTATTCCAGTCGCGAGGAAATCAGCTGCCTCGCGCTGCCGGGCCACGGCGGCGAGCTGGTCGCCGGCATCGGCAGCCGCGTTTGCTGGTTCCGCAACGGCGAGTTCCTGAAGCGCGGCGTGAGCGAACTGCTGGCGCAGGTGCGGCAGCTCCACCGCAAGGTCACCGCGTGGGAGCCGGAGCCGGAGGGCGTCGCGCACGCGCTCGAGCAGGCGGAGGCGAAGGCGGGCGGCCGCTTCGATGCACTCAAGGAGGCGTTCAGCGCGCTGGAGAAATTGCGGGCGCAGCTCGAGGCGCTGCACCAGCAGCATGTCGGCTACATCGACCAGCTGCCGCGCTTCATGCAGCAGCTGGGGCTGCCCGAGGGCCAGCCCGAGGCGCTGGCGAGCCGGCTCTACCCCTTCTATTCACGGCACCAGCAGCTGTCGGGGAGCGGCGCACCGGGCGCGCTCGACAAGGAAATCAGCGAATATCTCGCACGGCTCCGCAAGGTGGCCGACTCCTTCGGCGACCGCGAAGGCAGCGACGAGCTACAGCGCAAGCTCGCCTGCATCGAGGAGGCGCTCGCGGCGCTCCCCGCCGAGCGAAAGAAGGTGCGGGCGCTGCTGAAGGAGCGGCGCACCGGGCGCAAGCAGGTCGAGGAGGCGGCCCGGCAGGTGGCGATGGACTGGATGACCTCCGGCTCTGCCACCAGCCAGCCCGAGCTGTTGCAGGCGGTGCGCGAGCAGGAGGCGGCGGCGCTGGCGGCGTGCGACCGCATCCGCGAGCGGGTCGAGGGCATCACCGCCTTCGTCGAGATGTCCGACCGCTTCGAGCAGCTGCGACTCGAGCAGCTGGCATTCAGCGCCGACAAGGAAGGAGTGAAGCTGCAGGCGCAATTGCACAACACCAGCGATGAGCAACTGGAGGGCGTGGCGCTGCGGCTGAAGCTCGAGGGCAATGGCCTCGCACTCACCGCGCCCGCCGACGGCGTGGTGCGCCCGGGACTGCTGGCGTCGGGAGAGCGCACCAGCGTCAGCTTTAGCTTCAACCCGCTCAGCCGCGACCCGTCGCGGGCGGTGCTGGTGGCGCAGTATCGCGACGCGACCGGGCAGCACTGCACGGCCAGCCTCGGCGCGCTCGACGCGGCGCTGCCGGGCTGCTACCTGGTGCCGCTGCCGCTCTCCGAGGAGGAGCATGCCGACCTGCGCGCCGAGCATCGCGAGCAGAGCGCCAGCAGCGAACTGCGGCTCGACGCCGTCACCCTCGCCGCCGCGACAGAGGCGCTGGAGGGCCTGACGGGGCTGGCGGTCTGCGGGCAACGCCACGAAGAGGGGAGCGACATCAGCTACCTCGCCGCGCGCTCGAACCTCGACGAGACTGTCTATCTGGCGATGGTCGTTGCAAAACCGCACGGCGACGAAGGGATCGAGCTCGAATTGTTGTGCCGCGCCTCGCAGGGCGAAGCGGCGCAGGAGCTGCTCGAGGAGCTGCAGTCAGTGCTGCGCAACCGGCTGCTCGAGGCGGGCGGACGGCTCGCCTAGTATTCGCGCCACTTGTGGCGACAGCCAGTGCATTGATAGATGCGCGTCGCCGGCTCGTCGGCTGCGCGCGTCTGCCGCAGGACCCAGGTCGCCTCACCGTGCCCGCACTTGTCGCAGATGATGGTCGTGCGCGGCAACGTGCCGTCGACCGAATCCATCACCACCTGCTCCTGCTCTTCGCGCTCATGGTCGACCACCTGCGCCGCGCCCTTTGACTGCGTGTGGCCGCAGCGGCGGCACGCCAGCTTGTCGCCCTGAGGGTAGAGCAAGCCCTTGCAACCGGGGCAAATCATCATGCCTGCACCGACTGGACCATGCGGGTCGCCTCGTCAATGCGGACCAGTTCGGTCCCGAAGGCGACGCAGATTACCAGTCCCTGCTCGACCTCCCAGTAGGCAGCGCGCAGCTGTAGGTCGCTGCCAACACCAAGCCAGCCGAAGAAGCCGCCGCTGCCGGCGACCTTTGCGTCCCACTGCAGCAGCTCGGCAGTGTGGCCTTGCGAGATGGAGAGCGTGCCGACGCGGCGGCCATTGCTCAGCTCGGCCTGCTGTAGCTCCGCCTCTTCCTGTACGCGGTCAGCGACCGCCTGCTCAAGGTCGAGCGGCAGGTCGGCGAGCGGGACCAGCGAGCTGAGCGAGATGACGTAGAGCAGCCCGGTCTTTCCATCGGCAGATTCGTATTCCTGCGTGCGTAGCTTTAGCAGGCCATTGTACTCCTGCGAGTCAGTCTCATCGGTGTGCTGCCAGAATGATTCGATATTGCCCACTTTCGCAGTGAAGGGGTCGACCAGTTGCGGACCAACCAGCACCACAACCAGCCCGACCGTGATTAGCAGGCCGAGGATACGCGCCAGCGTGATGCGACGCGGGCGTTTCCAGCCGCCGAGACGCAAGTCGCTATCATCCATGCTGCGCCCCCTTTGCTGCCTGCGCTATTAATCCTCGCTTATCAGGACTGCCTCGACCGGGCAGACCGACTCGCAGGCGCGGCAGATGATGCACTCTTCCTCACGAATCATGATGGCCTTCTTCTCCGAGGCGGGGTGCCCCGGCGTGTCGAGCCATTCGAACACCTCGACCGGACAGGCGTCGATACACGCCCCGTCGGCGATGCAAAGGTCGAAGTCGACGCCGACGATGGTGCCCCAGATGGCGAGTTTGTCCGACCCGACGCCCTCGTAGGGCTGGTCAGCACTGGTCCAGATTTCGATAGGCTGGTTCTCGCCGTCGTAGGTCGCAGACTGCTCGTAGGTCGAAAGGTAGTTCTCGTCGATGGCCATGCTGCGGGCCGATTTCAGAGGCGGTTAATAATGCTATTCAGGACCGCGAAACTGCTATATCGCCCCGCCTGCGGTGGCGCCGCCATGGGCGAAGTTGCTCTGAAATACAGGCTGATGCCGGAATCCCCGGCAATCGATACCGCGGCGGTCGTCGCGGCGCTGCCGGCAACGCTGCCGGCCGACGCAAAACTGGGCGCGCACGAAGTTTCGCCCTTCGCCTTCGGGCTGATGGCGATTGACGCGCTGGTAATCGGCCCTGACCGGGCCGGGCTGGTCGACGAAGTCGAAGCCGGACTGGCGTCGCTGGAAAGCATCCAGTCGGTCGAGCTGCTCGAGCAGTCGCTGCTCTGATTCGGTCGCCGATTCGGCTGTTGCCGAAACTCGTTTCGTCTGCGCTCAAGGATTAAGAACCCGGCGCGGCTGCCGCGGTCAATGGGCGCGTCGCGCGACTACAACCTCGTCAGGCAGACGCTCGGCCGCGCGCTGCACCTCTGCTTCCGACCGCGCTATCGCGGGCAGGAGTCGGTGCCGCCCGACGGGCCGGTAATCATCGCCGCCAACCACCTCTCGCACATCGACCCGGCGTTCATCATGACCGCCACCTCGCGCGAGGTCAGCTACCTCTCCAAACAGGAGCATTTCGAAGGCCGCCTGCGCGGCGCGCTATTCGGCCGCATGGGCGTCATCCCGGTCGACCGCGACGGCGACGCCAGCGACGCGCTGGGCGCGGCCGAGGCGGTCCTGCGCGACGGCGGCGCGGTCGGCATCTTCCCCGAGGGAACCCGGTCCCGCGACGGGCAGCCGGGGCGCGGTCGCACCGGCGCGGCACGGCTGGCGGCCGCCACCGGCGCGGCGGTCGTGCCGGTCGCCATTCGGGAGACCGACCGCGTCATCCCGGTCGGCAAGCGCGTCCCGCGGCTCTGGCGCCGCTTCTACTACGAGTTCGGCGAGCCGCTCTACTTCACGGCCGAAGAGGCGAACCGCGCGGCGCTGCGCGAATTCACCGACGAAATCATGGACGCCATCACCGCGCTCTCGGAGGAGGCGGGCGACTACTGGCATTCGCGCCGGCTGCGCACCCGCATGGCCGAATGGCAGGAGCGCAACGGGCTGGTGCGCGCCCGCCTGCGCGAGTCGCTAGATGAGCGGGCGCAAGCGCTCCGGGCACGGCTGGGGCGCTGAAACTACTCGGTCGCGTCCCCGGAATCCCGGCGCTCTTCCCAGAACTGCGCCAGCCAGTAGCTGCCGGCGAAGGCGAGATTGCCCATGGCAAAGATTCCGCCGTAGAAGATGATGCGGCCGGTGGTGGTAAGGTCGTTCAGGAACTCGTAGGGAAAGCCGCAGCTTACCTCACCGCACGGGAAGCTGTCCCGCTGCGAGACGAACGCCTCCATCCAGAAAATATATCCGAAAAATATGACCATGTATATTCCGTACGAGCGCTTCCACTCCTCGAACGGCTGACTGTAGTGCACCGCCTCGACAAACAGGAAAATCGACGTCCCGAGATGGACGTAGTAGTTCTGGAACAGGGCGGCGAAGGAATCATACGCCTGCACCTCGCCGAGCGCGCCCATCGCCCGCAGCGTCCAGAAAAGCAGCACGACGATGATGTTGATGCCCATGGCGGCGCCGAGGAGGGGGATGTCCAGCCGCTTCTGGCCGTCAAACTCGTACTTGATGGCGCCCAGCGCCACCAGCAGGTTCAGGGTCAGGTTCCAGTTCGACAGGAAGGAGAGCCCGCCCGCCCAGCGTCCCGCGGCGGGGCCATCGCCGCCGATGACGACCGACAGCAGCCAGTAGTAACCGACCAGCGCCAGCGCGACGATGCGGAAAATCCGCCGGTTATCGAACTCCATGCGGCTCCGCATCCACGGCCGCTTTTCAACGCTTGCCCCGCTTCAGAGCGCGTCCGGCGCGACTTCGCTCTCCACGCCGCTGGCAAGGTCGCGCACCTTGACCAGCCCGCGCTCCCACTCCTTCGGCGCGAGCAGCAGCAGCCGTTCCGCGCCGCAGCGGTCGGCGTGCTTCAGCGCCCACTTGAGCCGCTTCTCCTCGAGCACAAGGTCGACGCTGCGGCCCTGCGCGCGCAAGCGGCCGGCGACGTCCATCGCCGCCGGCCGCAACTCGGGATTGAGCGCGAAGACCACGTCCTGCACGCTGCCGGCCAGCTGCGGCAGCCGGTCGCGGTCCTTGAGCAGTTCCAGGATTACCATGTCGCCGAAGCCGAAACCGGTCGCCGGCAGGTCTTTCCCGCCGAAGGTCCCGAGCAATTTGTCGTAGCGGCCGCCGCCGCAGACCGCGCGCAGCTCGCCGCTGCGGTCATGCGCCTCGAAGACGGGGCCGGTGTAGTAGGCGAGCCCGCGCACGATTGCGCCGTCGAAATCGAGCCACTCCGTCAGGCCGTAGCCCTCCGCCAGTGCCCAGAGCGACCGCAGCTCGGCGACGGCACCGCTGTCGTCGCCCAACGCCGCCGCGAGCGCATCAAGGTCGCGCAGCCCGAGCACGCGCTGGATAGTGGCGACCGCCGTGTCGTCCAGCCCCAGTTTCCCGAGCTGCGCTGCCGCCTCGGCCGGCGGCAGCTTGCCGAGCTTGTCGACGACGATGCAGACCGCGGCGAACTGTTCGCCCGCGACGCCGACCGAGTCGAGCACTTCCTGCAACACCTTGCGGCTGCTGACGCGGATTCCGACCGCGTCGGGCGTCAGACCCACACGGCCGAAGAAAGTGCAGAGCACCGCCAGCAGCTCGACGTCCGCCTCGACGCCCGCGCAGCCCCAGATATCGACGTTCCACTGGTAGTGCTCGCGCCCGCGCCCGCGCTGCATGCGCTCGTAGCGCCAGCACTGCGGAATCGAGAACCACTTGATGGGCAGCGGCAGCGCCCCGGCGCGCGCCAGCACCATCCGCGCCAGCGACGGCGTCATCTCGGGGCGCAGCGCGACGCGGCGACCGCTCTTGTCCTCAAAGGTGTAGAGTTGGTTGGTAATTTCCTCGCCCGCCTTGCGTGTATACAGAGTCTCATGCTCCAGCATCGGTGCATCATATTCCTCGAAGCCGTGCAGCTGCGCCGCGGCGCGGAAATGCGAAAAAAGCCAGCCGCGCAGTCGCATCTCTTCCGGGTAGAAATCACGGGTCCCGCGCACGGACTGAAGGTCGCTCACGCTGCCACGAGCGAGGGAAGGGGTTTAGGGTTAACGGACGCAGCCACCGTTATAGCCGCCAGCCGCTGCCGGCCGATGACGACCCGCGAGCGCATCGAGGAGCTGGAGCAGCGGCTGGCGCAGGCACAGCGCTCTGACGCGGCGCGGGTCGAGAAGCAGCACGCGCGGGGCAAGCTGACCGCGCGCGAGCGAATGGAGGCGCTGCTCGATGACGGCAGCTTCGTCGAGCTGGACGCGCTGGCGAAGCACCGCACAGCAGGTTTCGGGATGGAGAAGCGACGGCCGCCCGGAGACGGGGTGGTGACCGGCCACGGCACCATCGAAGGGCGGCCGGTCTACCTGTTCGCGCAGGATTTCACGGTCTTCGGCGGCGCGCTCGGGGAAGTGCACGCCGAGAAGATTTGCAAGGTGATGGACCTTGCGGCACGGATGGGCGCCCCGGTCATCGGGCTCAACGACTCGGGCGGCGCACGCATCCAGGAGGGCGTCGTTTCGCTCGGGGGCTACGCCGAGATTTTCTGGCGCAACGTCCAGTGCTCGGGAGTCGTCCCGCAAATCTCCCTGATTCTGGGGCCGTGCGCCGGCGGCGCAGTCTACAGCCCGGCGATGACCGACTTCATCATCATGGCCGAAAGCACTTCGCACATGTTCATCACTGGCCCCGACGTCATCAGGACGGTGACGCACGAGGAAATCGGCTTCGAGGAACTGGGCGGTGCGCAGACCCACTCATCGCTTTCGGGCGTCGCACACCTGACCGCCGCCGATGAGCAGGCCGCCTTCGCCAAGCTGCGGCGGCTGCTCGCATTCCTGCCGCAGAACAACCTGGAGCAGCCGCCACGTCTAACGCCCCCGCCAGGCGACGCGCAGCTGCCGCAACTCGACGCGCTGATGCCGGACAACCCCAACACGCCCTACGACATCCGCGAGGTTATCACGGCGGTCGCCGACGAGGAGGATTTCCTGGAGCTGCAGCCGGACTGGGCGCAGAACATGGTCATCGGCTTCGCGCGACTCGGCGGCTGCCCGGTCGGCATCGTCGCCAACCAGCCGCAGCACCTGGCAGGCTGTCTCGACATCGACGCGTCGGTGAAGGGGGCGCGCTTCGTGCGGTTCTGCGACGCGTTCAACCTGCCGCTGGTCACCTTCGTCGACGTCCCCGGCTTCCTGCCGGGGCGCGAGCAGGAGCATGGCGGCATCATCCGCCACGGCGCCAAGCTGCTCTACGCCTTCGCCGAGGCGACCGTCCCGAAGCTGACGGTGATAACGCGCAAGGCGTACGGCGGCGCGTACGACGTGATGGCGTCCAAGCACATTCGCGCCGACCTGAACCTGGCGTGGCCGACCGCCGAAATCGCAGTCATGGGCTCCGAGGGGGCGGTGAATATCATCTTCCGCAAGGAGCTGGCCGCCGCGAGCGACCCCGAGAAGAAGCGGCGCGAGCTAACCGACGAGTACCGCCAGAAGTTCGCGTCGCCCTGGATTGCGGCCGAAATGGGGTACATCGACCGCGTCATTTTCCCGCGCGATACGCGCGCCGAACTGCTGCGCGGACTCGAGCGCTGCATCAGCAAGCGCGAGCCGCGGCCGAAGCGCAAGCACGGCAACATTCCACTTTAATACTTATCTTCTTGAAAAACCATGTCTGAAATCCCACAGGCCAACGACTCCGCACCGCCCTTCGAGGCGGTCGACCAGGAGGGCATAACCGTCTCGCTGGCTGACTTCGCCGGCCGCTGGCTGGCGCTCTACTTCTACCCGCGCGACGACACCCCGGGCTGCACGGTCGAGGCGCAGGAATTCACGGCGCTCGGCGCGGAGTTTGCGGCGCTGGAGTGCGTCGCGCGCTCGACCTTCCTGATTGCGCCAGATGGCACGGTTGCGCGGGCGTGGCCCAACGTGCGCGCGAAGGGGCACGCGGCGAAAGTGCTGGCGGAGCTGGAGGCGCAGCGTGGTTGAACTCGAACAGACCGGCCGCAGCCAGCCCGTGCGGCACTCCGAGCGCGGCAGCTTCGACCGCGAGACGGTCAACGCAATTCTGGACGCGGCGCTGCTCTGCCACGTCGGGTACGTGCTCGACGGCGCACCGCTGGTGACGCCGACGCTTTTCTGGCGCGACGGTGAGCGCATATTCTGGCACGGCTCCGCTGCCAGCCGTGCGCTACAGACACAGACGGAGTGCGAGGTCTGCCTGACGGTGAGCCTGCTCGACGGCATCGTGCTGTCGCGCTCGGCTTTCAACCACTCGGTCAACTACCGCTCGGTGATGCTCTTCGGAACTGCCCGGAGCGTGGATGACCCCGGGGAGAAGCTGGCATCGCTCGAGAAACTCATGGAGCGCATCGCGCGCGGCCGCTGGGGGGAAGTGCGCCAGCCGAGCGATTCGGAACTGAAAGCGACCGGCGTGCTCTGGATGGATATACGAGAAGGCGCAGCCAAGATTCGTGCCATCCCGGTCGGTGAAGAACTGGCAGAGCGGGACCAGCCGGTCTGGGCTGGAGTGGTCCCGGTCGAAACCGTGCTCGGCGAGCCGGAGCCGGCAGCGGGGCTGGCCAGCGATATCGAGTTGCCGGGCTATCTCTCGGAAATCAGGCTATCATAGGGCGGCGGGCTGATGCCCGCCGCCGGTTCAGATCTGGTTTTTTTGTGACAAACGGGACTACATCATCCCGCCCATGCCACCCATACCGCCCATGCCACCCATGTCGCCCATGCCGGACATGTCCGGCATCGCGGGCTCCTTCTCGGGGATGTCCGAGATGAGTGTCTCGGCGGTCAGCACCAGGCTCGCAATCGAGCCGGCTGCCTGGAGTGCGTTGCGCACAACCTTGACGGGGTCGATGATTCCGGACTTCATCAGGTCCTCGTAGGTGTTGGTGCGGGCGTTGAAGCCGAAGTTGGCCTGCTTGGACTCGCTGATTTTCGAGACCACTACCGCTCCGTCCTCGCCGGCGTTTTCGGCAATCTGGCTCGCCGGGATAGCGAGTGCATCGCGTACGATGCGCACACCGACCGCCTCTTCGTCGTCGAGTTTGCTGGCGAGTTTGTCGAGCGCCTTGCGGGTGCGCAGCAGTGCCACGCCTCCGCCCGCCACGACGCCTTCGGCCATCGCAGCGCGAGTGGCGTTGAGTGCGTCGTCGACGCGCGCCTTCTTCTCCTTCATCTCGGTCTCGGTCGCCGCGCCGATTTCGAGCACCGCGACGCCGCCCAGCAGGCGACCGACACGCTTCTCGAGCTTTTCGCGGTCCCACTTGGACTTGGCGAGCTTGGCCTGCGAACGCAGGATGCGCGCACGTTCCTCGACCGCCGCTTTCTCGCCGCCGCCACCGATGACCGTGGTCTTGTTCTTGCCGACGATTACCTTGTCAGCCTTGCCGAACATGTCGGCGGTAATTTCCTTGAGCTCCATGCCCTGGTCCTTGCCAATTACGCGGCCGCCAGTCAGGATAGCCAGGTCCTCCAGCTGCTCCTTCTGGTCGTCGCCGAAGCCCGGGGCTTTTACGGCGCATGCCTTGAGCACCCGCGAAGCGACGTTGAGCACCAGCGTTGCCAGTGCCTCGCCCTCGAGGTCCTTGCAGATGAACAGTATGGGCGCCTTCAGCTGTTTGACTCCCAGCTCGAGCGCCGGCAGCAGGTCCTGCGCCGACGAAATGCTGTGGTCAGTCAGCAGGATGAGCGGGTTCTCGACGGTCGCCTCGCGCTTCTCGCGGTCGGTGACGAAGTAGGGCGATACGTAGCCCTTGTCGAACTCCATTCCCTCGACCAGCTTGAGCGTGGTCTCAATCCCCTTGGCTTCCTCGACGGTGATGATACCGTCCTGGCCTACCTTGCCGACTGCGTCAGCAATCAGCTTGCCGATTTCCTGGTCGTTGTTGGCCGAGATTGCGGCCACCTGCTCGATGACCTCGTCCGACTCGACCGGGGAGGCCGCCTTCTTCAGCTCGTCAACCACTACCGATATGGCCTGGTCGAAGCCGTCCTTCAGGTTGACCGGGGACATGCCGGCTGAGACGCCGCGCAGCCCGTAGGTTGAGAGCGCCTGCGTCAGGATTGCGGCAGTGCAGGTGCCGTCGCCGGCGTTGTCCTGCGTCTTGCTCGCGACTTCCTTGACCAGCTGCGCGCCCATATTTTCGTACGGGTCGGGCAGCTCGATGTCCTTGGCAATCGTCACGCCATCGTTGATGATGGTCGGGCTGCCGAATGACTTGTCCAGCACGACAGTGCGTGCCTTCGGTCCCAGCGTGACCTTGATTGCGTCTGTAGCGGTGTTGATACCGCCCAGTAGCTTGCGTCGTGCGTCTTCTCCATATACCATCTGTTTAGCCATTTTTTCCTCCTAAAGCACCTTCGCCTGCAAGTCTTCCGACTTGAGGAGCAGGTAATCCTTGTCCTGCCAGGCAATTTCCGTCCCGGCATATTTCTTGTAGACCACGCGGTCGCCCGCCTTGACGTGTTCTGCGTCAGGGCCGACGCCTGCCACGAGGCCGACGTTCATCTTTTCGCGCGCTGCTTCGGGCAGCAGGAAACCGCTATCTGTCTTCTCCGCGGCTTCCTGTAGCTCGAGCAGGACCATCTCGCCCAAAGGCTCAATTCCGACTGACATTTTTTTCACCATTTTTGCTGGGTCACCCTCAGGATTTGTGTGTATTCCCGGTAGGCAACCGGCGGTTGTCAACCAGCCTTATATTAATAGTTTATGACAGCCCCTGAACCAGCTCCGCCAGCACCATTCCCGGGTCCTCCGCCTTCACGACGCCCGACGCCAGCAGGATGCCCGCCGCGCCCAGCTCCATCGCCTTTTCGACGTCGGCGCGCGTCTTGACCCCGGCGCCGCAGAGCAGCGGCACGCCGGTCCCGGCCACCGCTGCGACCGAGTCGCTGATGACTTCGGGGCGCGCGGTCGAGACCGAGATGTCGCCGCCGATGAGCTCGGGCGGCTCGACCGCGACATAGTCCGGCCGCAGCGCGGCGCCGCGCGCGGTCGCCGCGACGTCGGCGGTGCAGAGCACGGTCGCCAGCCCCGCCTCGCGGGCGCGCGCCAGCGTTGCCTCGATGGTGGGCCAGTCGAGCTGTCGCTCAGCGTGGTTGACCAGCGTGCCGACCGCGCCCGCCGCAACGGCCGCCTCCGGAAGCACCGCGCCGGTGTGCGCGCCCTCGGGCGCAGCGTCAACGTGCTGCGCCAGCACCGGAACGCCGCCCTTGTGCGCGAAGCGCCGCAGGTCGAGCGCGCTGGTCGCAGCCGCGAGGCAGGCGCCCGATTCCTCCGCAACGGCGGCCATTGCGCGGCAGAGCGCGAAGCCCGCCTCACCGTGACCTTGCGGGTAAGTCTTCAGGTTGACGACCATCAGCGGCGTGCGCAGCGCCATGCGGGGCGAAGCCCGGCCGCTAAAAGGAAGTTGCGCGCCGCCGAGCCTAAAATAGTGCGCCATAATGGCGGGCGCATGTCCACTCGCGAACAGCGCCGAATACTGGTAACTGGCGCCGCGGGGCAGATTGGAACCGAGCTTGTCCTCGCCTTGCGGGAGCGCTTCCCCGCCGGGGATGTCGTCGCGATGTACCGCTCCAGCCCGCTTGCTCCCGAGGTCGCCGAGGGCGGCCCTTCGGTGGTGGGCGACGTCACCGACGCCGCGGGCTACGCGCAAGCCGTCGCGGAGCACGATATTGACACAGTCTACCACCTCGCCGCCATCCTTTCCGTGGGCGGCGAAGCTAATCCGGCGCTCTGCTACGAGGTCAACCTCAACGGCCTGCGCAACGTGCTCGAGGTCGCCCGCGAGCGAGGGCAACGCTTGTTCTGCCCGAGCTCGATTGCGGTCTTCGGCCCCGATACGCCGGCGGTGGCGCCGCAGGAGACACCACTTCACCCGAGCACGATGTACGGCGTCACCAAGGTCGCCGGTGAAATCCTCTGCGACTACTACTTCCAGCGCTACGGGGTCGACGCACGCGGGGTGCGCTACCCCGGACTCATTTCGTGGCAGGCGGCCCCGGGTGGCGGGACAACCGATTACGCCATCGCCATCTTCCACGCTGCGCTGCGGGACGGCAGCTACGAATGCTTTGTCGGCCCCGAAACGCGGCTGCCGATGATGTACATGCCGGACGCGCTGAAAGGCACTCTGGACCTGATGGACGCGCCGCTGGAGGCGCTGAACCGCCGCGCCGACTTCAACCTCGGCGCGATGTCCTTCGCGGCGCGGGAGCTAGCGGACGCCATCGCGCAGCGCATCCCCGGCTTCGAGTGCCGCTACGCGCCCGACTCGCGGCAGGCGATTGCCGACTCATGGCCCGACGCGGTCGACGACTCCGCCGCGCGCGAGGAGTGGGGCTGGTCGCCCCGTTTCGGGCTGGAGGAGATGGTCGACGACATGCTTGAAAACCTGCGGAGGGAGGCGCAATGAGTGACCCCACGGGCTGGATGCGCGACGAGTACGAGGCGCTCGTGGCAGCGAGCCTGGACTGGCGGCCGCCGGTGCTGGAAGGCCCCAGCGCACCCCGCTGCCTGGTTGACGGGCGCGAGCGGCTGATGCTCTGCTCGAACAACTACCTGAACCTGAGTAACCACCCCCGGCTGAAAGAGGCGGCGATTGCCGCCGTCGAGAGCCACGGTGCCGGCTCGGGCAGCGTGCGGCCGATTGCGGGCAACATGGACCTGCATGTCCGGCTGGAGCAGCGCATCGCCGAGTTCAAGCGCCGTGACGCTGCCATCTACTACCAGACCGGCTTCGCCGCCAACGCCGGGCTGATTCCGCAGCTAGTAGGCAAGGGCGACCACCTTTTCACCGACGAGCTGAACCACGGCTCAATTATTGACGGGGTGCGGTTGACGAAGGCGGCACGCAACATCTACGCGCACAACGACATGGGCAGGCTGGAAGATTTGCTGCGCAAGGTTCCCGACACGGGGCGCCGGCTCATCATCACCGACGGCGTCTTCTCGATGGACGGCGACACCGCGCCGCTCGACGAAATCTGCGCGCTCGCCGGAGAATATGGCGCAATGACCTACGTGGACGACGCGCACGGCGAAGGCGTGCTGGGCGAGGGGCGCGGAATCGGGGTCCATTATGGAGTCGAAGACAAGGTCGATATCGAAATGGGGACCTTCTCCAAGGCGTTCGGTGTCGTCGGCGGGCTCGCTGCCGGCAGCGAACATCTCGCGAAATACGCCTTCAACAAGTCGCGCACCTTCCTGCTCTCGGGCTCCGCCCCGCCCGCGACGGTCGCCGCCTGCACCGCTGCGCTGGACGTGCTCGATGAAGAGCCGCAGCACGTCGTGAATCTCTGGAAGAATACCGCCTATTTCCGCCGTGGGCTGCAGCAACTCGGCTACGATACTGGCGTTTCCACGACCCCCATAATCCCTGCCATGTGCGGCTCTTCGAAGCAGGCGCAGGCGTTGAGCGGTGAACTGATGCAGCGCGGCGTCTTCGCGCTGCCCATCGTCTTTCCGATGGTCGCGCGCGACAAGGCGCGCATCCGCGTCATCATGAACGCCGGGCTCGAGCGCGGCGACCTGGACGAAGCGCTGGCGGCGTTCGAGGCGGGTGGCAAGGCGGCGGGAGTGCTGTGAAAACCCGCAAGGCGATGCGCAGCCGATGAAGCTCAGCGACACCGAATGGCGTGCGCAGCTAACGCCCGAGCAATACGAGGTCTGTCGCTGTAGCGCGACCGAGCCCCCTTTCGCCAACGAATACTGGGATTGCCATGACGCCGGCAGCTACCGCTGCGCAGCGTGCGGCACAACGCTGTTCGACTCGGAAGCGAAATTCGACTCGGGCACCGGCTGGCCCAGCTTCAGCGCGGCGGTCGCCGACGGGGCGGTCGCCGAGCACGAGGACGACTCGCTCGGCGTGCGCCGCATCGAGGTCGCCTGCGCCGGTTGCGAGTCACACCTTGGGCATGTTTTCCCCGACGGACCACCGCCCGCGGGACTGCGCTTTTGCATCAACTCCGCCGCGTTGCGGCTTGAGCGGCGCTAGTCGGCCAGTTCGCTGAGCCACGCACCGCCCGCGAGGAACGCAAGGTCGTAAAGCAGCAACAGCGTCAGCGCGGTCGCGACGCCACCATCGTCGAGCAGTAGCGCCTGCAACGCGCGCAGCGATGCTTCGACGACGGTGAAAAGCAGCAGCGGAATCGCGAGCAGCGTCCCGAGCATCCACGCGCCGGGCAGCGGTGCCGCCGCCTGCGTCGTGAGCGTCCCGGCGGCGGAAACGCCGACCGCTGAGAGCAGCAGGATTGCGAGCGCGGAAGGCCATGCGGGGCCGAACGAGTTCTCGAAGAGCAATATATAAAACAGGAAAGCGACCAGCGTCAGCCCCGAGAGCAGCAGCAGGTTGCCGGCCCAGGCGCCGAGGAACAGCGTCGCGCGCGGGAGCGGCGCCAGCCGCAGCATCTCGCCGGTGCCGCGGTCGCCTTCGCGCAGCGCGGTGTGCGTCAGCAATCCCAGCCCGGCGAAGAGCAGCACGCTCCAGAGAATCGCCGGCGCCAGTCGCGCGCGGGCGATTTCGTCGTTGGTGAGCGTAAAGCGCAGCAGCAGCAGCAGCGCCAGCACCAGCAGCGCCGCCGCGACGGTGCCCTGCAGCGACCGCAGCTCGACGCGCAGCTCCTTGCGCACCAGCGCCGCCAGCGGGTTCACGCCAGCACCCCGCCGGCGAGCGCCAGCGTGCGGTCCGCCGCGAGGCCGCTGCCGTGCGCCACCACCAGCACCGCCCGCTCATCGTCACGCCATTCGGAGATGAGCGTGCGCAGCAGCTCGCGGCCGGCAGAGTCGAGCGCGGCGAACGGCTCGTCGAGCAGCAGCGTCGTCGGCCGGTGCAGCGACGCGCGCGCCAGCGCCAGTCGCTGCAACATTCCCCGGGAATAGATGGAAGTGCGGTCATTGGCAAACGCCTTGAGCCCGACACGCTCGAGAGTAACATCAATCTCCGCCGCGTGCTCCGGCAGCTGGTGCAGCCGCGCCCAGAGCGCCAGGTTTTCGCGGCCGCTCAGCTCGCCGTAGAAACCGGGGCGGTGGCCGGCGAAGCCGATGCGCGACCGCACCTCGACGCCGTCGGAGAGCGCGAAGCCGTCGACCGCGGCTTCGCCGCTGTCGGCGCGGTCGAGCGTCGCGAGGATGCGTAGCAGCGTCGACTTGCCGGCGCCGTTCTCGCCCTGCAACAGTACCACTTCGCCGTTTTCAACAGCGAGGTCGAGCCCGCGCAGCACGCGCCGCGCGCCGAACGCCTTCTGCAGCCCGCGGACGACGAGCATCAGTCGCCCAGCGCGGCGGCGTATTCCCGCGCAGCGGCGCCCGGGTCGTCCGCCTGGTAGATGGCGCGCCCCACGATTATGAGGTCGGCACCGGCGTCAATCGCGGCGCGGGGGTCACCCCCCTGCGCGCCGACACCGGGGGCGATGATTTTCAGGTCGCCGACCGCGGCCCGCACGGCGGCGATGTCCTCGGGCCGCGTTGCCGGGGCGACGACACCGGTTGCGCCGCCGTCGCGCGCGACGGCGGCCAGTGCCGGGATGTCGAAGAATTCGCCGCCGCCGGGGTGCGACATCGTGATGACCGCATACAGGTCGCGCTCGGGCGCCACGTCGCGGATGGCGCGCAGTGGGCCGGCACCGGGGAACGCGTGCGCGATGATGCCGGCCGCGCCGGCGCCGTAGGCCGCTTCGGCGATGAGGCGCGCCGTGTTGGGAATGTCCGCTACCTTCAGGTCGCAGATGACCGGCGCCAGCTCAGCCAGCTTCGCGACCGTCTCGAGGCCGCCCTGCATCAGCAGCGGCCAGTTCAGCTTGATACCGGCCAGATGCGGTGCTGCCGCTTCGGCTACGGAAAAGGCACGCTGCGGGTCTGTCTCGTCCAGCGCCAGCAGCAGCCGGGACCCCATCAGATTTCCAGCTTGCCGGTCAGGATTGAGAGCGCGTATCGCAGTTCGGCCACCGCCGCGACCGCTTCGCGCTTGACCTGAAACAGGTCCTTGGAATCCATCTCGCGCGCCATGCTCGCCTCGACGAACATCATCTTCTCGAGACTGCGCTCGATGGTGTCCACGATTATCTGGCTACGCGCTGAGCGCCGCAGGCCCTCTTCGTCTATGCTGGTGTCATCTGCCATGCTCTCGCCATGCGGCGACGGCTACTGCCGGATTTAACCATTTGCCAAGGCGGCTGAGCCGCTTTAACTAAGGTCGCTGCGGGTGTAGAGTGAAAGGCCGACCGGCTTGCGCGGGAGCGGTCCCTTCTTCTCGGCAACGACGGTCGAGATGCCCGCCTCGGGGGCGAGGTCGACCAGCCGCTGGGTGATGATACCGTCCATCACCAGTGCTGTGACGCCGTTGTTGCCCTTCGACTGCAGCTTTTCCTGCAGCTTGGTAATCGGGAGTTCGTCGCTTAGCTTCTCGCCCGAGAGCAACCGCACGTTCTTGCTGCCCTTGAGCTCGTCAAGGTGCTTGAGCAGTGCCTGTGCTTCTGCGGGGGCGGCAGCCGTGACTGCCTCTGGCTCAGCGGCTGGCTTCTCTGCAGGTGCCTCAGACGGGGCTGCGGGCTCTTCCACCGCCGCTTCGGGCTCAGCGGCTGGCGCCTCTGCGGGCGCTTTCGTGTCCTTGCTGGTCTTCGACTTGCGTCCGCCACGTCGCGAGCGTTTTTTCTTGCCATCTTGCGCCCACTTGTTCTGGTCCTTGAACAGCTCGGTAGTCGACTTGTCGCGCAGGCACTTCATAATCTGCTTGTGACCCAGATGTTCGACCTCGGTGTTAGAGGGTGCGCGCGCGACGTAATTAACGTCGGCGACCTGAAACAGCTCGCGCAGGACCATTTCGCCACCGCGGTCGCCATCGACGAAAGCAGTGACGGTGCGTGACTTGCACAGCTCGACAATCTCCTTGGGGATGTTGGTCCCCTCGACCGAGATAGCGTTCTTGATACTGTGGCGCAGCAGGTTCAGGACGTCGCTGCGTCCCTCGACCAGGATGATGGCGTCGCTTTTATCGACATTGGGCCCCGCGGGGAGCTTGCCGCCATAGGTGACGATTTCATCAGTCTGGATTAGCTGCCTGACGGAGTCGGTTATGTTGACTCCGGCGCTGCGGGACTCGGTCACGATGCCGAGCAGCAGCTCGCGGGCGCGCTCGATAATCTGGTCGCGCTTGCCAGCACGACTGTCCTCGAGGTTGAGTACCTTCAGGGTCGCCTTGCAGGGACCGACGCGCTCGACTGTCTCGAGCGCGGCGGCAAAGACCGAAGTCTCCACCTGGTCCATACTGGAGGCTATGGTAATTTCACCTGTGGACTTGCCCTTGGTGCTCTTGATGTCCACTTCGATACGGCCCATACGGCCCGATTTCTGCATGTCCCGGAGGTCCAGTTCGTCGCCGAGCAACCCTTCGGTCTGACCGAAAATTGCACCGACAACGTCTGATCGCTCAACCACGCCGCTGGCCGTGATTCTGGCTTGGATAACGTACTTACTACTGTTGGGGTCTGTCATTTTTCCACCTTTTGCTTGTGCGGCCTGAGCCTCTCTCAAGCAAGTCCGAACGTCTGGTCCAGGACTCTTTGCCGAGAGTCGATAAAGTGATTACCGTAATGGCCCGCAGGCCGACCCGGCCGGTACCGGGACCTAATTAAAGCTGGCGGTCCGCGACGGAGCCATTTTATCCAGCCCCATGCTGCCGGCACAATGCACGTCGTGACCCTGCTGGCGCAGCCTCGTAAAAAGCACCCGCTGGCGAAGCGCAAGCTGCTACAGAAAGGGCAGCTAGAGATAGTCGGCCGGGGCACCTTCGGGCTGGTCTGGCTGACCGACTTCTTCGACGCCTTCTGGGCCTGCGCGCAGGAAATCGATTCCGACGCGAAGGTGAAACTGCGCGAGAGCGGCTTTGACGAGATGAACTGGACCGCCGCCTTCCGCTTCGCCGGTTTCAAGGCGCGACTTTCAGCGCAGAAATACAAGGGCTTCTACGGCGTCCCGCGCAACTGTTACCTCCGGCTGAAAATCGGGACAGCTAACCCTAACGACCTGCGCATGTTCCTGAGGCTCCTGTCCGACAAGTTCGAGAGGTCGCCCTGGGCAATCAACAACTGGAGCAAGCTCGAAGCCGCCTCGGGATTCGACCAGAAGGCCATTATCAACGGCTGGTCCGAAGCGATGGGGCGCGAAATCAGCGTCGCTGACGCAGCGGGCGGCTGGAGCCTGCCGTTCCTCGGCGGCAGCAAGGCGGCGGCGGACGCTCCCGCAGCGCCGGACGGTGGCGACATCGAGGTGCTGACCGACTCCGAGGGGCGGGAGCACCGCTTCCGGGTCCACGGCACGCTCGAGATGGAAGGCGAGGAGTATGCGGTGATGTCGCCCGCCGACGGCGGTGAGGATGTGCTCGAAGTGGATATCCTGCACGTCGCCAGGGGTGGCGGCTATGAGTCGGTGGATGATGAAGAGCTATTCAATGCCTTGGCAGAGGCGGCGCAGGAACATCTGGCGGCGTAGCGACAAGTGAAACCTTATTGCCGGCGGGAACTGCCGCCGCGGGAGTGGGCCGGTAGATCAGCCCGGAAGATCGCCGCCTTCGCAAGGCGGAGGCCGCGGGTTCAAATCCCGCCCGGTCCACCAGAAGCATAACATGCCACTCGAACTTGATTTGCATTCGCTGCAACACGGCCCGGAACTGGTGAAACGCGGCTTCGCCCGCATGCAGAAAGGCGGAGTCATCATGGATGTAACCGACGCTGCACAAGCAGCGATTGCCGAGGACGCCGGCGCCGTCGCAGTCATGGCGCTCGAGCGCGTGCCGGCTGATATCCGTGCCGAAGGCGGCGTCGCGCGCATGTCGGAGCCGCAGAAGATTCGCGAAATTATCGACTGCACCACGATTCCGGTGATGGCCAAGTGCCGTATCGGCCACACCGCCGAGGCGCGCGTGCTCGAAGCTTTGGGAGTGGACATGATTGACGAGTCGGAAGTGCTGACGCCGGCCGACCCCTACTTCCACGTCATCAAGCGCAACTTCACCGTCCCGTTCGTTTGCGGCGCCACTTCGCTCGGTGAGGGGCTGCGCCGCGTCTGGGAAGGTTCGGCCATGATTCGCACCAAGGGCGAGGCGGGGACGGGGAACATCGTCGCTGCGATGCGCCACGCGCGGCTGCTCGACGCCGAAATCGCAGCGGTGCAGCAATCTGACGACCGCGCCGCAATGGCGACCCGCGTCGTTGACAAGTATTTCGAGCTCGACCGCGAGGTGGTAACCAACCTCGGTTCTTCAGCTGGCGCGACTCCGTTCGAGATGCCGCGCAGCGAAATCGAGGCTGAAATCGCCGAGCTGATGGACGAGGTCGCGAAGCTGGGGCGGCTGCCGGTCGTCACTTTCACGGCAGGCGGTATCGCGACGCCGGCCGACGCGGCGCTGATGATGCAATTCGGGATGGACGGACTCTTCGTCGGCTCGGGCATCTTCAAGTCTGACGACCCGGCCGAGCGCGCGCGCGCCATCGTCGAGGCGACCGCGCACTTCGACGACCCACACGTCGTGGCGAAAGTCTCGGACGACCTCGGCAGCGCGATGGACGGCTTGGAAGAGGCGGCGCTGGAAACGAAGATGGCTTCGCGCGGGCACTAAAGCAGCAGGCGCGGTGCGTTTACTTGCCGAAGATCTGGTCGCGGTAGATGTAGCCCAGCGCTCCGAAGACCGCCATCACGATGGCAGCAATCAGCCCGATTGAGGTCCAGTCGCGGCCGTCATCGGCAGCCTTGACTGTGACCAGTTTCACCAGCTCGTTCTTCTCAACGCCCTCGTCGATTACGTTAGCGGCGTCGACCACGACAAAAATCGTGTGCTCGCCCTTGGGGATGTTACTCCACGTAGCCGTTAGCGTGTATGAGTGCTCGATACCGGCGCTGAGGTTAGCGCCATCGACCGAGATGTTAGCAAACTCGTTGCCGGCTGCAATCGAGTCGGCGTAGAATGCGACGTTGAAGCTACCGGAGATGTTCTCCTGCAGCAGCTTGAGCGTTGCCTCCATCACGAGGTTGTCGCCCTCCTGCGGGGAGTCGCTGGTGAAGTTGAGCGAGGAGATGAAGAGGTCAGGCCGCACCATCGTCGCCGGCTCGACCAGCGCCCCGAAGACCGCTTCGTTGCCAGCGCGGTCGGTGACCGTCAGGACGACGTTGAACCCCCCTTCCTGCAGCTCGGCGTAAACATGCTCAACCACGGCGCCGGAATCGCTCATGCCGTCATCGAACACCCAGTTGAAGGTGAGGTCAGCCAGTGAGTCGAAGTTGTCCTCGGTGCTCGAGGCGTTGAAGATTACCGGAGCGCCCTCCATTGCCTTCTGCAAGGCTTGTTCATCTGCCTCGATGGTGCCGTTGCCGTTAATGTCGTAGTAGTAAGTGAACTTGGCGTCGGGGATGGTGACGTCGTTCACGATGATTGTTGCCGAATCCGAGGCGCTGTTGCCAGCCGCGTCGGTGGTGGTGAGCGTGACCTCATACTCCCCGGGTTCGCTGAACTGCTTGCTGACGACCGAGCCGCTGTCGCTGCCCTCTTCGCCGAAGTCCCACACCCAGGAGGCAATCTCGCTCTCGCCGTCGCTCGAGCCGGAGCCGTTGAAGACCAGCGTCGAGGTGTCTTCGTTGACGTTGGTGTCATTGTAGGCTGCGCCTTCGTCGTCAATGGAAGCCTTGACCGTAGTCGTAAAGTTGGAAGTGGGCGCGCTGCCGTCAACCAGGATTGTGACGTTGGCGGTGTCCACGTTGCCGTACTGGTCCATCGCGGTCAGGTTGACTGTGTAGCTGCCGCCCGCGCTCCAGGAATGGTTGAGCTCTTCCTGTCCGTAGGTGCTTGCGCCGCCCTCGCCGAAGTCCCACTCCAGCTGCGTGATACCGACCGTCGCGCTCGCGCCGGCCGCCGAGAAGCTGACCGCTTCATCGACTGCGACGACATACGCGCCGGCGAGCATGTTCGCCTCGCTGGTGACCACGACGTCAGCCGTCGGGCCGGGGTTGAGTTGCAGCAGCACAGTCATGCCGCTGACGTCCATTACCGGAATGCTCGAGGTGACTGCGGGGACGCCCGGCAGCGCCGCAACCCGGGTACCGCTCGAAGCAGTGTCGAGCACGATTTCCAGATTCTCGCCCGCGCCGTCGCCAGCCACGGTTACGCCGGTGGCGTAGTCCGCGTGGAACGCGAAGATGTAGTTGCCGTTGCTCGCTGCGCTGGGGCGCACGACGTGCGTCGCACCGCCCAGCTTCTCGGCCGCGCCCCAGGTGGCGGTCGAAGCCTCGTAGAGCATGACCTCGGCGTCGCGCAGCGTGTTGCCGTCGCCGTCAAGGATGCGCACATACTTCAGGTTGTCATCGTTGACCACTGAAAGCACGACATTTGCTGAACTGCTAATTGAGGAATAGTAGCCCGCAGCCGTGACCCGCAGCGTGAAGGACTCGTTGGCGAGTCCGCTGAAGCTGTAGTTTCCGTCGGCGTCCGTGGTTGCGCTGCGCTCGTAAGCGGCGCTGCCGCCCCACCAGTCGTCGCCAGATTCCTCGCCTGCCAGCGTGACGCTGGCGCCCTCGATTGCCGAGGAGCCGTCGGTGACGTTGCCGGCAAAGCTGTCGGAACCGCCCATCGTGGCGACCAAGATAACATCATCCATGCTGCCGCTGCCGTCGACGGTGACGTCGTTCACGACGGCGAGGTAGCCCGCCATCTCGTAACCGAACTGGTAGTCGCCATCCTCGAGGTTGTCGAGGCTGTACCAGCCGTCTTCGAGCGTTGAGGTGTTCGTTACCGCGCCGGTAGCGCTGTTGAACGCACTGACTGTCGCGCCAGAAAGGCCGGCGCCGTCAGCCAGAACGAAGCCGTCCCGGTCGTAGGTAGCCGCGCTCGCATTGGTTGCGAGAAGCAGCCCCGCGAATGCTCCGCAGAGCAGCATCGCAGTGGCTAGCAGGACTTTGAGCGATTGTCGCTGTTGAGTCATGGTGATCACTCCCGGCAGGAAACCCGGGGGCCGGCCGAGTCGGGGGCTATATATATAGATTGCAAAACGATAATCGTTGGGACACTATCACTATTTCACGAAGATAGCGGGCCGCAGCGGCGCCGCCTGCCGCGCCTTCCCGGCGGCTCCACCTGTCGCGTCTCCGGCAGGCGCAACCGCCACCTCACAGCCGAACGTTGCGGCGAGGAAGTTGGAAGCCTGCTCGAGCACCACCTCCTCGTCGAGCTGCTCGGCGTAGCGCGCCGCCCAGCCGGGGCCGAGCGCAGGGATTTCCTGCATCACCCATCGCTTCAGGAAGGCGGCCGCCTCCTTCCGGGTCGCGGCGGGAAGCGCGGCCATCGCCGCCTTCATCAGCGGCTGCATATCGACGCGGCCACGCTCGTCGGCCAGTCCGGCAGCGAGTCCGACGGCCTGCCACTTCCAGTCGGGCGCGACCAGCAGCGTAATCGCCTGCGGCGACTCGATGCGCGCCACTTTCAGGATGGCTTCAATGTCGGCGTGGGTGCGCTGGACCAGCGCCTCGCCGCGCAGCAGCGTCGCGGGCGCTGGATCGCCGTCCGGGTAGGACGCTTCGCTGGCGAAACCGTCGCCGCCGAGTAGCTCCCATGCCTCCTCGGACAGGTGCGGCACTATCGGCGCCAGCCCGCGCGTGACGGTCGAAAGATAGTCGTGGAGCAGGTCCCTGCGTGGCTTTCCACAGCGTCGCAGGTACCAGCGGTAGTGGCGCGGCAGCTCGAAGAAAAGGCGGCGCATCGCCGTGCGGAAGCGCATCCGGTCGCACGCCCGCCGCGCGCCGTGCGCAGCCTGCGAGAGCATCGCCGCAAACCAGTCGTCGGCAGGGTGCGGCTCGTCGCGTCCGCTGCCGGCGTTGGCGGCGACAAAGCGCAGCCAGCGTTCCAGCTTGCGGCCGGCGGTGTCGGCGAAGCTCGCTTCCCAGTTGGGGTCATCGAGCCCTTCGCCGGAGTTGCAAAGAGTCAGCCGTGTTGCGTCGGCGCCGTAGCGGTCAATCAGCTGCCGGATGGTGTAGATGTTGCCGCGCGACTTGGACATCTTCTCGCCGTCGACCAGTACCCAGCCGTTGACCGCGAAACCGCGCGGCCACTTCTCGGGCGGGAAGATGGCGGTGTGGTTGAACAGGCTGAACGAAAGGTGGTTCTGGATAAGGTCCTTGCCGCTCACGCGCAAGTCGTAAGGGTACCAGTATTCGAATTCGGCACGCCATGCGGCCACCTGTGTCGCGTCGATGCCCGGTACCACGGCGGGGTCGCCGTCGCCGAAGAGCGCCTCGAAAAGCTCCCCACCCAGTTTTGCGGCCGGCAGCGAGTTGACGTGATGCGCGACAGTGTAGTAGGCCATGTAGATGGTCGAGTCGCTCAGCGACTCGATGACCCACTTCTCGTCCCACGGCAGCCGCGTTCCCAAGCCCTGCTCGCGCGCGCAGGCCCAGTCGCGCAGCCAGCCCAGCACATATTCGAACTGCGCGCGCGCCTTGCGCGGGAAGAGCGTCATGCCATCGAGCGCCTCACGGGTACGCGCGGTCCACGCCTCGTCGCCGTATTTCAGGAACCACTGGTCCTCGACGATTTTGACGGTGCAGTCGGTGAGCCAGCGGCTGCGTGCAGGCCCGGTCAGCTCGTAGTAGCGCGCGGCGTCGCCGCTGGCGATGAGCGCCGCGCGCACCTTCTCGCGCGCCGTGTCCACCGGCAGTCCGGCGCAGCCCATATCGACCGTTTTGAGCATCGCGCCATGCTGGAAGCTGTGCAGGTAGAGCTGCTGCTTCGCCTCCTCCAGCCGGGCGCGGTCATGCTGGTCGCGCACACCCATCTGGCGGCAGAGCGCGGGCGCCGGAACGGTCCCGAGCTCGCCCGAATCAATGATGGCGAGCGGCTCGATTTCTTTTATATATTTATAGTCCAGACCCCACTTGGCGCAGAGCGCGGCCGATTCCTGCAAGTCCGCCAGCCCCTGCCAGTCGTCCGGCGCGTCGCTCGGGACTGACGTCACGATGCCGGAGCCGATGGCGGCGTCGCAGAAATCGGCCGGTAGCACAATCAGCTCGCGGTCGACCCCCGGCGCCGCAAAGCGCTGCCCGATAAGTTCGCGGCCCGTGATGGTGCCCAGTTCCTCGACCGCGTGCCCTTGCAACCGCAGCTTGGCCGGCATCTGCTGTGAGCAAATCCACTCCTCGCCGTCGACCCGCGCTCGCGCGTAAGTGCCGCTGCCGTCAACCCACAGGTTGGTCTGCCCGAAGACCGTCTCGGGCCGCAGCGTCGCCGCGACCAGCGTACCGGCGTCGCCGCGGAACTTGAGCAGGCAGTATTCCTGCGGTGTCTCGCCCTCGCCCGAGACGCGGTCGTGGTCGCCGACGACCGTCTCGCGCTCGGGGCACCAGACGACCGGGAACGACCCCTTGCGCAGGTAATCGCCCTCGCGCAGCCGGTTGAACTGCCAGCGGATGAACGCGTCGTAGGCCGGGTTCTGGTCGGTGGTGATGAAGCTGCGGCGCCAGTCGACCGCCAGCCCCAGCGCCTGCAAGTCCTGCTGGAACCGCTCCGGAAAGTGCTCGAACCACGCCTGCGGCTCCGCCAGCGACTCCGCCAGCTCGCCGGTGATGCCCATCTGCTCCAGCGCGCGCATCTGGCTCGGTTCCTGCTCGGCAACGCGCTGCGCCGCGGCGGCGATGGGGGTGCCGGTGCAGTGGAATGCGAAGGGCCACAGCACGTTGCGCCCGCGCATGCGCTGGTAGCGTGCCATCATCTCGGCGCGCAGGAGCGTGAAGCCGTGCCCCAGGTGCGGGTAGCCGTTGACGTAGGGATACGGGAAAGTGACGAAATATTTCTCGCGCCCGGGGTCGGGCTCCGCCTCGAAGAGCCGCGCAGCGTCCCAGCGCTGCTGCCACTTCGCTTCCCGTGCGGGGGTGCTCACGGCCGCGGCAGTCGGCGCTCCGTTATAAAACGGCCAACAGGTAAAATAGAACCCCGGTTTGCGGGCCGAACCATGATTCGCTTCGGGCCGGCGGGGATACCGCTCTCGTGCAAGGGACGCACCGTCCGCGACGGCATCGAGGATATCCACGCGCTGGGACTGCACGCGATGGAAATCCAGCTGGTGCGCGGCCGCGCGGTCGTCGAACTGGATGACTTCGAGGAGCTGGGCGAGATTGCCCACTCGCTCGACATCTACATGGCAATCCACGCGCCCTACTACATGGATTTCCTTGGCAATGGCTACATGCGTAACAAGTCGAGCAAGTTCCTGCAGTTCGCCGGTGAAATCGGGACGAAGATTGGCGCGCGCACTATCGTCACTCACATCGGCCCCTACCATGACTTCTCCTCGCGCGAGGCGATCGAGGCGCTGGTGCCAGCCTTCCGTGAGCTGCGCAAC
Organism: Candidatus Poseidoniia archaeon; assembly: GCA_030748895.1. Classification (NCBI taxonomy): domain Archaea; kingdom Methanobacteriati; phylum Thermoplasmatota; class Candidatus Poseidoniia; species Candidatus Poseidoniia archaeon. The sequence continues at coordinate 81,142 of JASMLC010000001.1, read as the reverse complement.
CACTACCTGCAGCACAACTTCCGCCCGCGCATCGGTGTCGAGCTCTCGGGGCGACCCGACCTGTTCGGCACGTTGCGCGAAATCACCGAGCTCTGCCAGCGAGTGCGCGGGCTGGTGCCGATTATCAACTGGCCGCACCTCCACGCACGCGGTAACCGCTGGCTCAATGACCGCGAGAGCTTCAAGCGCGTCTTCGACTTCTTCGAGGCCAACCTCGGGCTCGACAAGTTCTACTGCCACTTCTCGGGAGTCGAGTTCGACGTCGACGGCAACGAGCGGCACTACGCTCCGGTCAAGCGGGGCGAAATCAAGTTCGAGCATCTGGCCGAGGTAATCCTCGAGAACGACTACAACGTTATCATGATTTCCGACTCGCCGCTGATGGAGCACGACGCGATGTACATGAAGCTCATCATGGAGCGCGTCGAGTCGCGGCGGCAGGAGCGCATCGCCCGCCGCGAAGCTTCCGAGCGCATCCGGCAGGTGCGCGAAGCGGCCGCCGAAGCCTGAAATGCGGATGCCAGCGGGCGCCGGGCGCTAAATTCTAAATACCCCCCCAAGGTCGAGCCGATGGTCTGACGGCCATAGCGGTGGGGTTCACCCGTTCCCATTCCGAACACGGAAGTTAAGTCCACCAGCGTTTCTGGCGGTACTGTGGTGCGAGAGCCCACGGGAATCTGGGATCGCCGTCAACCAACCTTTTCTGCCCGGCGGCGCCCGTGGCACCGCCGGACGCAAAATGTTGACGAAAAAGAACATTGTGCCGTAACGCGCAGTCATTATCAGCATTTTGACGAAAAACTCCAAATACAACGGACGTCCCGTGGTGCCGCCCATGGGAGCCGAAGAAGCGCTGCGCGCAGTCAGAGACCCGCTGCTGAAGCGGGACGTCATCAGCTTGGGCTACGTGCGCGGGCTGACCGCTAGCGGCAGCCGCGTGCGCTTCACGCTGCGGCTGCCGTCGCCCGCGTCCCCGCACGGCGACGCGCTGGCGGGGCAGTGCCGCGAGGCGCTGCTGGCGCTCGACGGCGTCGATGACGTCGATATCAAGACGGCGTGGGAGGTGCCGCGGCTGCCGGCGCTCGAGTCCCAGACGACGCCCGCCGCGCTGGCGCAGGTGAAGCAGATTGTCGCAGTCGCGAGCGGCAAGGGCGGCGTCGGCAAGTCAACGGTGGCGGTGAACCTGGCGTTCGCCTGCGCGCGGGCTGGCGCGCGCGTCGGGATTCTGGACATCGACGTCTACGGCCCGTCGGTGCCGGGAATGCTTGGCCTGCGCGACCATAGCCTGGCGGGGAGCCTGCATGGAGTCCTTGAGCCGGTCGCGGCGCACGGCCTCAAGGTGATGTCGATGGGATTCCTGACCACGAAGGAAACGCCGCTGGTGTGGCGTGGGCCGATTGCGTCGCAGCTGGTGCAGCAGTTCCTGAGCGCGGTAGCGTGGGGCGAACTCGACTACCTTTTCGTCGATTTACCACCGGGGACGGGCGACATCCAGCTGACGCTGACGCAGGCGGTGCCGCTCTCCGGGGCAATCATCGTCACGACGCCGCAGGAGGTGGCGCACACGATTGCCGAGAAGGGGCTGCACATGTTCCAGCAGGTAAAGGTCCCGATACTCGGCATCGTCGAGAACATGGCCTACTACCACTGCCCAGAATGCGGCCACAGCGATCCCATCTTTCGCGAAGGCGGTGGCGAAGCCACAGCGCAGAAACTGGACATTCCACTGCTATCGCGTATCCCGCTCAACTCCAGCATCGCCGCGGCGATGGACGCCGGCAAGCCAATCGCGGAGGGCGAAATCGGCGACGCGTTCGCTGCGCTGGCGGGCGAGGCTATGGCGCGCGCTTCTGCGACGGCGCTGGGCGAGGCGCTCAACCCGGCCGCGCCGCAGGAGCTGGCGGTGGTGGCGGGTGGCGCGGTGCAGGTGAAGTGGCGCGACGGTGCCGAGCAAATTATCCCGGCGCACACGCTGCGCAGCGAATGCCCCTGCGCTGGCTGCGTCGACGAGTTCTCGGGCGAGAAACTGCTGCAGCCAGAGCAGGTTCCGGCCGACATCACGGTCGCCTCGACCGCCAGCATCGGGCGCTACGCGGTGCGACTCGACTTCAGCGACGGGCACAACAGCGGCATCTTCGAGTTCGCGCGACTACGCGCCATTGGCGATGCGGCGGCCGACGCAGCGGCGTTCGAGGTTTGAGCGCCACCGCGGCCGCTATGCACGGCGACGGCAGCATCCTGCTACTCTCGTGCTACGAGCTAGGGCATGCGCCGGCCGGCATCGCCTGGCCGGCGGCATTCCTGCGGCGTGCCGGTTTCGCGCCGCGGGTAACGGACCTGGCGACCTGCGAGCTGGACGAGGGCGCGGTGCGCGAGGCGCAGCTGGTTGCGATTTCGGTCCCGATGCACACCGCGCTGCGGCTGGCGGTGCCGGTCGCCCGGCGCGTTCGGGAACTGAACGCGGCGGTGCACATCTGCTTCCATGGCCTTTACGCGCAGCTCAACCGCGACTGGCTGCTCGCCAACGTTGCCGACAGCTGCCTTGGCGGGGAGTCGGAGCAGGCGCTGGTTGCGCTCTGTGAGGCGCTGGCGCGGGGCGAATCTGCGCCAATGTCGGCAGCACCGCTGCTGGCGCGGCCGGATTACCCGGTTCCCGACGGCAGCGGCCTTGCGGGCGGCTACGCCGAGTTGTTGGACAACGGCCACTCCGCGCCGGCTGGCTTCGCCGAGGCGACGCGGGGGTGCAAGTACACCTGCCGCCACTGTCCAGTCACGCCGGTCTACAACGGCCGTTTTTTCGCGGTTCCCGTCGAGAACGTGCTACAGCAGGTGCGCAAGCAGGTGGCCGGCGGGGCGCAGCATATCACCTTCGGCGACCCCGATTTCCTGAACGGCCCGCGGCACGCCTTGCGGGTGGCCGAGGCGCTGCACGCCGAGTTCCCGCAGCTGACGTTTGACGTCACCGCCAAGGTCGAGCACCTGCTGCGCTTCGCCGATTTGCTTCCGCAACTGGCCGAGTGCGGCTGCCTGTTCATCGTCACGGCGGTCGAGTCGCTCAGCGACCGCGTGCTCGAAATCCTTGACAAGGGGCATACGCGCTTCGACGTCGAGCGGGCGCTGGCGGCGACGCGCGCGGCGGGGATTACGATGCGCCCGTCGCTGGTCGCCTTCACACCGTGGACGACGCTTGACGACTATCTGGAGCTGTTCGAGTTCGCCGCCGCGAACGCGCTGGTGGGGGCCATCGAGCCGGTGCAGTTCACCATCCGGCTGCTGCTGCCGCCCGGGTCGGCGCTGCTCGACCACTCCGGGATGGCGCCGCACCTGCGCGGACTCAGCGCAGCTGACTTCGGCCATCGCTGGGAGCACCCCGACCCGCGCATGGATGCGCTGCACCGCGAGGCGGTTGCGGTCGCCGAAGAGGGTGGCGATGATGCGACGCTGTTCCACGCGCTCTGGAGCGTGGCGCGCTCCGCTGCCGGACAGGCGCCGCCGCCTACGATGGCGGCGGCGGCGGGACCGCGGCTCTCCGAGAGCTGGTACTGCTGCGCCGAGCCGAGTCCGGCGCTGCTGGAACTCAGCCAGCAAAGCACTTAATAGCGCGACAGCGCAGCCCCCGCAGGATGTCCGAAATCCGCATCCGGGGCGAGCCGACCGCCGACCCACAGGTGTGCCGCTTCGTCGTTGACCGCAGCCTGCACGGTGGCAACGCCAGCTTCGCTTCCGCAGCGGCAGCCGAAGGGGCGCCGCTGGCCGAGGCGCTGTTCGCGCTGCCGGACGTCAGCGCAGTCACCATCGCGCGCGACACGGTCAGCATAACCAAGCAGGGCGACGCGGCGTGGCCCGAAATCGGCAAGCTGATTGGCGACGCCATCCGCGCGCAAATTGCGAGCGGCGAGCCGGCCGTGGGCGAAACGGCCACGGCGGGCGGCGAAGAGCTGTTCGAGCGCGTGCAGGCCGTGCTCATCAACGAGATTAACCCCAGCATCGCCAACCACGGCGGCGTCGTCACGCTACAGCGGGTCGAGGAAGGCAAGGCGTTCGTCCAGATGGGCGGCGGTTGCCAGGGATGCGGCATGGCCGACGTGACGCTCAAGCACGGCATCGAATCCTACCTGCGGCAGAAAGTCCCGGAAATCAGCGAGGTTGTCGACGTCACCGACCATGTGGAGGGCGAAGACCCCTACTTCGCGCCCGGCAAGGGCGCCGGCGGCGGCAAGGCGGGCGGCGGTGGCGGCGGCGGTTGCAGTGCTTGTGGTGCCAGCAAATAGCTGGCACAACATGCTCAGCTTCGCCTCGCAGCGCAATCTTTCTGGCCTCGCGGAGCTCGGCCAGCGGTTGCTGCGGCACCAGCAAGTAAGCTAGCCGTTTCCGCGCAGCGCGAGCAGCCGGCTGAGCGGCACCATATCTGGAGACAGACGAGCGAGCCGCCGCTCCAGCCCCGGCAAATGGCCTTCGCCGACGACCGCCGCCACGCGCTGGCCGTCGCGCAGCAGCGCCACCAGCCGGCGCGCCATGTGGCGGTCACGGCGGTCAATCAGCTCGCGTTGCAGCGACGGGAAGCGGCGCGCGAACTCAGCGAGTTCGCGCGAGAAGTCGCCGGTCGCAAGCGGGTTCGCGGCGGCCGGCCCGCTCGCCAGCGCATCCGCGCCCAGCAGCGGCGGCAGCAGCTCGCGCGCCAGCGCCAGCCGCTCGCGCCAGCCGAGCGCCCGCCAGGCGCGCTGTAGCGTCGGGATGACCGGCAGGTCCACCAGCGCCAGCCGCGCACCGAGCCGCTGCGCGGTGCGGCCGGCGGCGAGCATGTCACTGCCGGGCGGCGCGCCCAGCATTTCGCCCAGCCGCTCCTGCAGCGACGCGAGCAGCCGCAGCAACAGCGGACCGCGGCGCGGCCTGACGGGCGCCCGCAAGGCCGCCCAGCGCTGGGGGTCAAGCTCGAGTGCGACGACGTCGGGGTCGAAAGTGCGCAGCACCCGCTCGAGCGGCAGCGCCAGCTCCATCACGTGCGCCGTCCCCACCAGCAACAGCCGTCCCGCCACGAAGGGCAGCGACCGCGCGCATAAATACACGGCAGCCTGCGCTGCACCCATGTTCAGCAGCTCGGCAGACCCGGACGCGCCGGAGAAATGCCCCTTCTGCAAGAAGGATATCGGCGTGGTCGATAACACCTACCGTTTCAGTGCCATCGATTTGGATACTGGCGGCGGGCAGGTCATGTCCATCTCCTGCGCGAACTGCCGCAAGATTCTCGGCTTCGTCAACGCCTGAAGGGTGGAGACGGCGAGCCAGAGAGGTAGAGCCAGAGGAACGACGCGGTCGCGAGTGCCGCAATCGTCGCGAGGATAATCGACCCGCGACGCACCGTCTCGTAGTCTGGCGCAACGTTGGGCGGCAGCTCGCGCCAGTGCGCCAGCGGCTGCAGCAGCAGAATCCAGCCGGTCCACCAGAGCAGGTTGCGGTCCCACGGAAACGCGTCGGTCGCGCCGCTCCAGAACAGGATTCCGGCGCCGGCAGTCGTCGCAGCCCACGAGAGCCGCATCGTCGCCACCGCGCCGAAGCGCGTCGCGAAGGTGGTCGTGCCGACCGCGCGGTCAGCGGCGACGTCGACCGCCATCGTGGGGCAGTAGAACGCGACGAGATAGCAGACGACCGACGCAAAGTAGAGTCGCGGGAATTCCGCCAGCGGCTGCGAGAGCGACCAGCCCGCCAGCGGCAGCAGGAAGCCGAGGCTGGCGCCGTTGGAAGCGATGTCCAGTCCCGGCCTTTCCTTGAGCCGCAGCGGCGCGATATTGTAGGCGAGCGAAATCGCCGTAAGGCCGAGCAGGCACAGGAAAAAATCGCGCCCCGCGAGCGCCGCCAGCGCCAGCGTCGCCGCCTGCAGCGCGCCGAAGAGCGCCCATCCGGCTGCCGGGGTGAGGTCGCCCCGCACGAGCAGGCTGAACGCCTTGCGGGGATTCCGCCGGTCGCTATCGAGGTCGCAGAGGTGGTTCAGGACGAAACTGCTCGACGTCAGCAGCGCCACCGTCGCCAGCCCCAGAAAGCCAGCGGCGCTGCTCCACGCCTGCGCGCCGACGATGAAACCAATCTGGAACGGCACCAGCGCGACCAGCCAGAACTCGACGCCGATGAATCGCAGCCAGAGTCGCAGGGGCGCGCGCACGCCGACGAACCGCTCGGGCGCTTAATGAAGCCGGGGGCCGCCGCGCCGGGCGCACTCTTAATTCAGCCCTGACGCGTCGCCCGCGATGAGCGGGGACTTCGCGTACGCGCACGGTCGCGACGACATCGTCTGGATGGCGCAGAACACCAACCACCTGCCGACGCATCCCGCCATCGAGCAGGCCATCCGCGACTCGGCCGCCAGCCGGGAATTCAACAAGTATCCGCTCGCGCAGGGGCTGCCGCGGCTGCGCGAGCTCATCCGCGAAGACCTGGGACTGCCCGACTTCGGGATGCACATCACCAACGGCGGCACTGAGGCGCTCTACTGCCTGATGCGCTACCTGCAGCCGCCCGGGAGCCGCATGATTACGTCAGACCCGTCCTATTTCATCATCCACAAGTTCGCGAAAATGGGCGGCGCCGAGTGCACCGACCTGCCGATTTACGGCGGTAGCTGCCGCTTCGACCTGGACGCGGTCCGGGCTGCCATTACGCCGGAGACGAAGAGCATCCTGCTGATTGACCCGCTCAACCCGCTCGGCTCGACCTACCCGCGTGAGGAGGTGCGCGCGCTCTGCGAAATCGCGCGCGAGCACGACCTGTGGATTATCGATGACATCACCTACCGCGACTTCGCACCAGAGCACACGTTGGCGACCGAGTTCACACCGGAGCGCACCATCATCGCCTACTCGGTGAGCAAGAACTGCGGGCTGGCGGGGCTGCGCGTGGGGGCGCTGGTGGCACCGCAGGAGTTCATCGATGACATCGCCGGCAGTATGGTCTCCGATTTGGGGATTTCAATTATCGGCCAGCGCGCCGCGATTGCCGCGCTCGAGACAAAGTCGGAGTGGCTGCCGCGGAACCTTGAAACCTGCCACCGCAACCAGGCCATCATCAAGCGCGCCGTCGACGCCGTCGACGCCGCGCACCTGCCGGTCTACCCGTCGGCAGCCAGCATGATGGTCATCGACATCGCGGAGTGCGGGGTTTCGCCGCAGGCGGTGCAGGATGCGCTGCTTTACGACCATCAGGTTTTCATCCGCGCCGGTAATTACGTCTCGGCGCGCTTCGGCGACCGCTTCGTGCGCGTCTCCTTCTCGCTGCCGACCCCCGAGGTCGAGCGGTTCGCCGAGCATTTCCCGCGCGTGATGGAGCGGCTGTGCGACTCGGGCTGATTGGCTGCGGCTCAATCGGCTCGACGCTGGCGCGCTTCCTGCAGGCGGAGCCGGGTGTCAGCGAAATCATCATCTGGGACCGCGCCCGCACCCGCGCTCGCGAACTGGCGCGTGCGATGGACAAAATCACCTATGTCCCCAGCTTCGGCGCGATGCTCGATGAGGTCGAGGTGGTTGTCGAGGCGGCGTCGCAGGCGGCGGTGCGGTCGCGCGGCCCCGCCGTGCTCGAGGCGGGGCGCGAGCTGGTCGTGATGTCGGTCGGTGCGCTCGCCGAACCCGCAACGCTGCGCGCGCTCAGGCGCGCAGCGCGCAAGGGCGGCAGCCACTTCCACGTCCCGTCGGGCGCCATTGCGGGACTGGACGGGCTCAAGTCGGCTCAAGTCGGCAACTTGCACAGCGTCGAACTGGAGACGCGCAAGCCGCCGCGCATGTTCGAGGGCACCGAGGCGTGGGAAGGCGGCGCGCTGGCACGCATCCGCAAGCCGCGCACCATCTTCGACGGTGCCGCCGCCGAAGCGTGCCGCCGCTTTCCGCAGAACGTTAACGTCGCCGCGACGCTCGGGCTGGCGGGGCTCGGCGCCGAGGGCACGCGGGTGCGCATCGTCGCCGACCCGGACGCGGAGCGCAACACCCACATCATCACAGTCGAGGGCGATTTCGGCCGCATGCGCGTCGAGGTCGCGAACCTGCCGAGCCTGCGCAATCCACGCACTTCGCACCTGGCGGCGCTCTCGGCAGTCGCGACCGTGCGGGGGCTGCTTTCCGAGTTCAGACTTGGAACTTGACTATTATAATTTATATTGGGCTGCGGCTATTCCGGATGGAAACGGAATACAGCTAGTCGCGCCGGAGCAGCCTCAGATATCCAGGTTCGTGACTTCGGTCGCATGCGCTTCGATGAACTCGCGGCGCGGTGCGACATCGTCGCCCATAAGGGTGCGGAAGATTTCGTCAGCGCCGACCATTGGCCATAGTACCTCTTCGATATCCTGGATGGTAACCTGCAACAGCGTGCGCCGCTCGGGGTCCATCGTCGTCTCCCACAGCTGGATGGCGTTCATCTCGCCGAGTCCCTTGTAGCGCTGGATGTGGTGGTTCTCGCCGAACTCCGCCTGCAGCCGCTCCAGCTGCAGGTCGTCGTAGGCGTAGGCCGCCTTCTTGCCGCGGGAAATCTTGTAGAGCGGTGGCTGCGCGATGTAGACGTAGCCGGCGTAAATCAGCGGCTGCATGTAGCGGTAGATGAACGTCAGCAGCAACGTGCGGATGTGCGCCCCGTCAACATCCGCATCGGTCATGATAATCAGTTTGTGGTAGCGCGCCTGCTCGAGATTCAGTTCCTCACCGTTGGTTTCATCAACATTGTCATCCTCACCGTCGTCAGGCATTATGTCACACCCACACCCCATCGCGGTAATCAGCGCCATAATTTCGGCGTTGGCGAGCATTTTGTCGACGCGAGCCTTCTCGACGTTCAGGATTTTTCCGCGCAGCGGCAGAACCGCCTGTGTCGTGCGATTACGTCCCTGCTTGGCGGTGCCTCCCGCCGAGTCTCCCTCAACGACGAACAGTTCGCTCAGCACAGGGTCACGGGACTGGCAGTCAGCAAGCTTTCCAGGCAAGCCACCACCCTCCAACAGCCCCTTGCGACGGGTCAGGTCACGCGCCTTCTTGGCCGCCTCACGCGCCGCGAACGCCTGAATGCATTTAGCGACAATAGTCTGCGCGTCGGAAGGATTCTCCTCGAACCAGTTTGCCAAGCCATCGCCGATAGCCTTGTTGACGATACCCTTGACCTCGGAGTTGCCGAGCTTGGTCTTGGTCTGCCCCTCGAACTGCGGCTCGGGCACCTTGATAGAGAGGATGCAGGTGAGACCCTCACGCACGTCACTACCGTCGAGCGCCGCATCCTTCTCTTTCAATTGCTTGCGCTTTAGTGCGACGCTATTGAGCGTGCGCGTCAGCGCGCTACGCAGTCCCGAAAGGTGGGTGCCACCCTCGCGGGTGGCGATGTTGTTGGTAAACGTGTGGATGTGCTCACGGTAGGTGGTGGTCCACTGCAGCGCCGCCTCGACCTGTACCTGCTCCAGCTCGGTGGTGATGAGCAGCGGGTCGCGCATCAACGTAGTGCGGCTATCGTTCAGGAAGCTGACATACTCCGCAAGGCCACCCTCGAAGCGGAAGCTCTCAGAGCGGCCGCCCTCCTCGGCGATGGAGATGCTGATACCAGCGTTCAGGTACGCCAGCTCGCGGAAGCGCGTTCGTAGCAGCTCGTACTCCAGTTGCGTCGTCTCGAAAATCTCCTTGTCGGGCAGGAACTGCACCAGCGTGCCGTGCTCCTTGCTGTCGGCGACCCGCTCCAGTCCGGAATCGGTCTCGCCACGCTTGTAGGATTGCCGAAAGTGCCCTCCGTCACGGTGGACATCAACCCGCGTCCACTCCGAGAGGCCGTTGACGACCGAGACGCCAACGCCATGCAGCCCGCCCGAAACCTTGTAGGTGTCACTGTCGAACTTGCCGCCGGCGTGAAGCTTGGTCATCACGATTTCCAGCGCCGGCACCTTGTACTGCGGATGCTCGTCGACCGGGATGCCACGGCCGTTGTCGTGCACTGAACAGCTACCATCCTTATGCAGCTCGACCGTGATGGTATCACAGTGCCCGTTCATCGCCTCGTCAACGGCGTTGTCGACCACTTCGTAGACCAGATGGTGCAGCCCGTCACGGCCGGTCGAGCCGATGTACATCGCCGGTCGCTTGCGGACCGCCTCAAGCCCTTCCAGAACCTGAATCTGGTCCGCCCTGTAATCCTCTGTTTTGGATGGCATGCTCTACCTGTCGGGACGGCAGGCGTATGGGGTTAAAAGTGTGTCCCTGATTTTATATATCAGTCGTCAGCGAATCAGCGGTGCAGGAATAGCGCTCGCCCTCGCTCCAGCCTGACGAAGCCAACTCGCTCGAACTGCACCACTTCGCCTTCCAGTTCTGCCGTCGCCGGCTCCGCGATGCCATCGGTCGCCGAGCCGTCCGGCCGCAGCAGCTGCAACGGTGTGCCGGCTGCGCACCACTGGACGATTGGCACGCCCTTGACCGGGTCGTCGCCGGCGTGCTCGAGCCGGCCGTCGCGCAGCCGGCAGTTGCAGAGGTTTTTCAGCCGCAGCAGGTCGCCCTCTGCCAGCTTCTGCACGTCGGCCGCCGGCAGCGAAACGGTCGCACCCGGCGCGACCGTTTCGCGTCGCTCGCCCATCTCGTCGCGGTCGGGATGGAACGGCGCATGCTTCTCCAGCGGCTGTGGCGCGTCGAGCCTCAACTCGACCGGCTCCGGCACCCAGAATAGCCGCTTTGCTTCGGGCTCGACGAGCGCGCGGTTGGCCGCCTCCAGGTTCTGCCATGACAGGGAAATATCGGCCTCCTTGACGCCGGCGGCGACCCAGTAATCCATGATAGCCTGCGGCTGGTAGCCGCGGCGCCGCAGCGCCCCCAGCGTCGCGAGGCGGGGGTCGTCCCAGCCCGAGTATTCCCCGGCAGCGAGGCCTTCGCGGATGGTGCTGGTCTTGAGCAGCGTGTCAGGAATCGAGACCAGTCCGTAGTGGATGAATTGCGGCTCGTCCCAGCCGAGGTGGCGGTAGACCCACTGCTGGCGCTGCGTGTTGTTCAAATGGTCCTTGCCGCGCAATACGTGCGTCACGCCGAGCCGGTAATCGTCGACCGCGACGGCGAAATTGTAGGTCGGCCAGACCCGCCACGCGTCGCCCTGCCGCGGGTGCTCCGCCTCAGCGACCCGCAAGGCGACGAAGTCGCGCAGCGCCGGGTTCCGGTCTTCGAGGTCAGTCTTCACGACGACGATGTCGTCGTCCCCGGAAAGCAGCGCCTCGAACGCTGCCTGCTGCGCCTCAGGCTTGCCGCCGCGGCAGGGGCAGGCGGTGCTCTGGCGCTTCAGCTCGCGCCACTCCTCGGCGTCGCAATGGCAGACGTAGGCCGCGCCGCGCGACAGCAGTTCGCGGGCGTCGTCGTAGTAAATCTCGAGCCGATCCGACTGCACCACCGTCTCGTCGGGCGTCGCGCCGAGCCACTCCATGTCGGCCGCAATCAGGTCGTACGCGCCGGGGTCGACCGCCGCCGGGTTGGTGTCCTCCAGCCGCAGGATGAGCTTGCCGTCGTGCAGCTCGCGGTAAGCGTGGTTCAGCGCCACCGCGCGCGAGTGGCCGAAGTGCAGCGGCCCGCTCGGACCGGGCGCGAAGCGCAGCACCACTGCACCGTCGGCCTCGAGCGGCGGGAGCCCGCGGTGGCCGCTGTCGGTCGCCTGGCGGGGCTCCGGTGGGGCGGGCGCCTGTGCCGCCACTTCCGCGGGCGAGAGCGCGTTCACTTCGGCGACAATGCGCTCGGCGACTGCACTGAGTTCACGCGCCTGCGACCGCAATTCCGGGTGCGCGCCGAGCACCTTCCCCAGCACCGATTTCGGCTGCGCCGCACCATGCCGCGCCGCCTCCTGCAATGCGGCTGCGCGCAGCGCCTCTTCCGCTTCCACGGCGACGAGGGCGATGGTGGGGTTATCAATCTGCCGCCGCCGCGACTCGCGGCGGCGGCGAGCGCAACCTCTCTGGCCTCGCCCTGCTCGGCCAGCGGCTGCTGTCGCCCGCTCCCGTCGGTCGCAGGCTGGCAAGCGCAGTCTGGCGTGTCCCGCTACGCGCGACACGCGGCTGCTGCCGCCTGCGGCGACGGCGACAATCTTTAATCCTTCAAGCGCACGGGGCGGACATGAAGCGGATGCTGGCGGTCGCGCTGATGCTCGCCACGGTGGGCTGCATCGACGTTCCCGCCATGAACGGGCTGATGGACCGGCTGGTGCCCGAGCCGGAGGCGGTCTACACGCAGGTCGAACTCAACCACTTCGAGGGGCAGTTCGCGCCCGACCCCGACCAGGACCAGGATACGCTAATCGAGGCCGTGCTGGATATTGCCGAGGACCCGCTCCAGTTCCAGCAGGCGCTGCAGAACCTCTCGTGGGTCGAATATACCCACAAGTTCGAGCTGCCGCAAGGTGCGCGCTACCTGCGAGTCGAGATTACGATTGACTACATGCTCATCGGTGGCGAGCAACCCGAGGAAGGGCCGGCGGGAACGCTCGACCTCACCTTCCGCACCCCGGACGGCGAGGTGTTCTGCCGTGATGACCGCGAGCCGCCCTGCTACGAAATCGTCTACTGGACTGGCAACGAGAAGGAAATCGGCCCCTACTCGCCACCGCTCCCCACGGTCGAGGGCGAGTGGACCATCACCATCTCCGGCTCGGGGATGGAGGGGGTCGCTTCGCAACTCTATTCGGGCAACTATGAACTAGTCGTCCAGACCGAAATCCTGCAGCGCTAGAGCGACAGGATAACGAGGCCGACCAGCCCGCAGTAGGGCGCAAACCAGTGGAACCGCTGCTGCTCTACGAGGGCGAGCAGCCGCTGGCCGAGCGAAGCGAGGACAGATAGGCTGCGCTGCAAGGTTACAGCAGCAGGAGCGCCGCGCCGACCAGCCCACAATATGGCGCAAACCAGTGGAACCGCTGCTGCTCCACCAGCGCCAGCAGCCAGCGCAGCGCGAGGAAGCCGGTGATGGCGGCGGCAGCCATCCCGAGCAGGAACTCGGCCGGCGCGACTCCCGCGAGCGCGCCTTCGCGCTCCTGCAGCAGCTCGAGGGCGGTTGCGCCGAGGATGGCGGGCATCGACATCAGGAACGAGAGCCGCGCCGCCGCGACCGGGCGCATGCCAGCCGCCATGCCGGCCGCAATTGTCAGCCCCGAGCGCGAGAGTCCCGGTAGCACCGCCAGCCCCTGCGCCAGCCCCATCCAGAGGCCGACGACGAGCGGCACGCTCGCCACGTCGAGCGTGCCGCCGCGACCGCGCGAGAGCCAGAGCACGCCAGCGGTCACGAGCAGCCCAACTCCCGTAATTTGTAGCGAGCCGAGCCAGCCGCTCGCAAAGGCGTCAAAGCTGAAGCCGATAATCGCCGTCGGGATGCTCGCGAGCAGCACCAGTTGCACGGTGCGCTCGTCAGGATCGGTCGTGCCGGTGCGCACTGCGCGCAGCGCAGCAGGCGTCGCGCGCAGCGCGCCCGCAATGTCGGTGCGCAGCAGCCAGCCGGCGGCGAGCAGCGTGCCGAGATGCAGCGCGATGTTGAAGAAGAGTGGCGGGCGCACGCCGCTGAGGTGCTCGAAAATCACCAAGTGGCCGCTGCTGCTGACCGGCAGCCACTCGGTCAGCCCCTGCACGATGCCGAGCAGCAACGCTATCGCTGGTTCCATCGCGCGGCGAGTCGCCACGTTTATTTAACGCGGGTGCAAGTCCGCGCCGATGGTGACGCAACAACTGGAGTGCCCGGTCTGCTTCATCCGCTTCGATACCGGACGCCGGCCGGGGCGGTCGGTCGCCTGCCCCAGCTGCGACCACGGCTTCAACGTCCCGGGCGAGGAAGCGCCCGCCGTGGAAGCCGCCCCGGAGGCGGCAGCGGAAAAGGCGGCCGAAGAGGAATCCCCGCAAGGCGACGAAGAAGTGGCTACCGAAGAGGAGGCGCCGGAAGGCGACGAGCCGGAAACCGCGCCGCCGGAGCCCGCACCGCCCGATGAGCCACCTGTCCCGCCCGAGCCGAGCGCGCCCGGGACACTCGAGCTGTTGGGCGAGCTCTCGACCGCCTACCGCACAGAGCGGCTGCAATCGGTCATCGACGGCCCGCGCAGCAAGGCGCAGCTGGCGGGGCTGCTGCTGCTCGCGGTGGCGGTGCTCGGGCTGTTCGCGGCGACCGCGACAGCCATCAAGTGGAGCGGCTACGACTCGCCGTGGGAAGGCGATGCGACAGCCAGCCTTTACGGCTCGGTGATTGACGTCAACGGCACCGCGCTCGAGAACGTGCGGGTCGCCGCGGGCGGCCAGCAGGCGTTCACCGACGGGGAAGGGCGCTATTTCCTGCACAACCTGACCAGCGGCGAACTGAAGGTGACCTTCTTCAGCCCCGGCTTCCGCACCCACTCGACCTGGATTGACCTGCGGCCCGCTGCGACCAACCTGCTCAACGCACAGCTCGAGCCGGGTGACGGTCACGATATTATCGACCAGCGCAGCAACGTCGCGCGACCGTGGCCGCCCAGCGCTGCGCAGGCGCCGGTGCTGGCGCTGATGGCGCTGCTGGCGCTGATGGGAGCAGGTGCGGCGCTGCTCGAGCGCCACTTCCGGCTGGCGCTCTTCGGCGCGGTCGCCGGCATCCTGAGCTGGGGCTTCCTGCTCGGCAGTTTGTTGTCTCTAGCTGCATTACTTTTGCTGCTCGGCGACCGTGAGCGGTTCGAGGTGTGACCGCTTCGCAAGTGGCGCGCTTCGTCACCGCGCTTTCACGCCGCGAACAGGTGGCGCTGGCGCTGCTCTGGGGCTGGGTGCTACTGGTCGCAGGCGGGCCGCTGCTGCTCGAGCCGGGGGCGACCGGGGACCTGTCGGGCTACGTCGGGCGCGTCGATAACCGCGAGACGATTGACGCGATGAACCCCATCGCCGCGGTGGTCTACTGGCTGGGCGACGCAAACTGCCACCAGATTTCGAGCCGCTCCTACGCCTACGCAGGCAACCAGATGCCGTTCTGCACGCGCGACCTCGGCATCTTCGCCGGCCTTGCGCTGGGCTTCACCGTCGCCTTGCGGCGTCGCCCGGAGCTGTCGCTGCCGCTGGTGCTGCTGGCGCTGGTGCCCATCGGGCTCGATGGCACCATCCA
This sequence comes from Candidatus Poseidoniia archaeon, assembly GCA_030748895.1. Taxonomy (NCBI): domain Archaea; kingdom Methanobacteriati; phylum Thermoplasmatota; class Candidatus Poseidoniia; species Candidatus Poseidoniia archaeon. Next base: position 66,065 of record JASMLC010000001.1, on the reverse strand, counting down.
GCTGCTGACCAACTACGAGTCAACCAATCCGCGGCGGATAATCACGGGGCTGCTCGCCGGCGGCGTGACCGGCTGGGCGCTGATGATTATCTTGGAGCCGAGACGGAATTAATCGTCGCGCGACTCGCCGCACCACGGGCATTCGCGTGCGTCCGGCGGGAGCACGCGGTAGCACTCCGCGCAGAGCTCCCCGGGGTTGTAGAGCTTCTGCCACAGGAAAATCCCGGCGATGAGCCCGACGAACAGCAGGACGAGCATGATGGTGAAAATCACGTCGGTAGCCTCGCGACTCCCTGCTGGTAGAGCGCCGCGGCGCCCGCCGCGAAGGCGAGCGCCGTCGCCGCGTCAATCGCCGGCTCGGGTCGCTCAATGGCCGAGATGCGCAGGAAGCCGAGGGCGAGGTAGAGCAGCGCCAGCCGGGCGGCGGTGCGGACGCCGCTGTCACGCTGGAGCGCCGGCATAAGCCAGAGCGCCATGCCGCCCAGCAGCACCGTCGCCGCCAGTCCGAACCAGGCGTCGAGCAGCCCGCCGGGGAACGGCAGCACTCCGTCGGGCTGCCCCGCCTCGAGCACAAGCAGCTTCCAGAACTCGTGCGCCGCGCCGAAGAAGAGGCCGAAGCCGGCCGCGTAGTAGCCGGCGTAGCGCGCGTCGCGGAAAGTGCGTAGCCGCAGCCCGAGCCAGAGCACCAGCATCACCAGCGCCGGCGCGACAATCATCAGCGACGCGTAGCCCACGGTGGGTGAGCGCCGGTCGAAGCCGCCCAGCAGCATCAGCACCTCGGCAATCGTCCCGAAAATGGCGCCGCCGCCGCACGCCAGATAGAGCTTGCGCTCCTCCAGCTGCTCCTCGACGGGGGCGATGGTGCGCAGGAAAAGCCAGAACGCTGGAGCGAAGAGCACCAGCATCCCGAGCAGGTTGGCGGCCCAGAAGGGAGAACTCACGCGTCGAACGCCCGGAGCTTCGCCTTCAGCTCCGCAATCTGTCGCTCGAAGTTGGCGTGCTGGATAGCGAGCTCACCCTGATAGCGCGTCTGCGACGCCTCGAGCACCGCGTAGTTCTCCGACTTGAGGCGCTTCATCTCGGCAGCGTGCACCGCCTGCTGCTCCTCCAGCTGCGCCTCGAGCGCGGCGATGCGCGTGCGCAGCTGCTCCTGACCTTCGCCCACGCGCGCCGATGGCTGGCGCGCTTAAGCGCTTGCGTCGCGCGCCGGCCAAATTCCTTAAGACGGGGGCAGGGTGGCGCGCCGTGTGGAGCGACCGCTCGCGGGGCCGGCAGGCGACTTACCGCGCCGAGTATTCCCCGTTTACCGCCGGCTGGGGCGAGCCGCTACAGGTTAACCGCCGGCCGGGCGGGATGCTCTTCTCCGACTACGAGAAGGCGCAGATTGCCGAGTCGGTGGCGATACTGACGGTCGCGCTGGCGCTGGCACTCGCCGGCGGACTCGGCGCGGCGCTGGCGAATCTCTCGATTTTTGCAGTGAAACTGCTGATGTCCTTCGCGGCGGTGATGACCGGCTTCCTGCTGCACGAGCTGGCGCACAAGTGGATGGCGCAGAAATATGGCTGCTGGGCCGAATACCGCGGCAACCGCAACGGGCTGCTGCTGGCGCTGCTGATGGGCGCCTTCGGCTTCCTGATTGCGGCGCCGGGCGCGGTGATGGTCGCCGGCCACGTCACCCCGCGGCAGCACGGCCACATCGCTGCGGTGGGACCGCTCACCAACATCGCGCTGGCGCTGGCGGCGCTGCCGTTCTACCTGCTGCTGGCTGGCGCCGCCGGGCCACTCGGCTGGGCCGGCGCGCTGGCGCGCTTTCTGGTTATCATCAACATCATCCTGGGCGGATTCAACATGATTCCAGTCCCGCCGTTCGACGGCTCCAAAATCATGGCGTGGAGCAGCGCCGCGTGGGGCGGTATCGTCGCCGGCATCCTGGCGCTCGCGATGGTCTACTGGACCATTCCACCTTTCTGACGACCGATATTTAAGCTGCGTAACGCCGTGCGGGCGACCCCACAGGGCGACGCAACGCGCTTTTACGCTGCGCCGGCTGGCGCACCGTGTCTGGAGCGGGGTGGCTGCTGTATGACGGCGAGTGCAGCTTCTGCCGCGGGCTCGCCGACCGCTGGGGCGGGCTGGCGCAGCGCGCCGGCTTCTCACTGGCGGAGCTGGAGGCAGAGTGGGTGCGCGAGCGGCTCGCCCGGAACGACGGGGCGGCGGACATGACCGCCGCCCCGGACGAGTTGTTGTTGCTGCTCCCCGATGACAGCGTGCTCGGCGGCGCCGATGCGCTCGTCGAAATCTGCCGCCACATCTGGTGGGGCTGGCCGCTCTGGCTGCTCTCGCGGTTTCCCGGCGTGATGCCGCTGTTGCGCTGGCTCTACCGGCGTGTCGCCGCACGGCGGCACCGACTGGCGACGAGCGCAGCGCCGTAGCTGAACGGTAAAGGATGGTGCGGGGGGTCGGATTCGAACCGACGAATCCCTGAGGAACCGGATCTTAAGTCCGGCACAATTGGCCAGGCTATGCGACCCCCGCACTCAGTTTCCACCCCTCCCGAACCTTTAAAATAGATGGTGACTGCCGCGACAGCAGCAGGAATCTGCTTTCTGCTCAAGGACAAAACTCTGTATGCAAGAAGCCCTTCAGCGTCTCGAAGAGCTGGCCGGTGCAAGCAAACCACCGTCCTCAGTTGCACTCTACAATGGTTCTCCGGCCGAGCGCAAACGGCTGCTGGTTGAGCTCGAACCGCGACTGCAAGAGCGCGGGCTGGCGGTGCTTTTATTCAACGCGCGGCGACACCTGTCGGAGCCGAACCTCGGCGTCCCGCTGGCGCAGCAGCTACTGCTCCAGTTGCAGGACTTCTCGGATCACGACAGCACGGTCACCGAAATTACCAACCGGCTGATGGAGGGACTGGACCAGCTAGCCGTCGTGACGCGCGGCACCGCCCACATGGAGGCGATGCGCGAGTTCGACGCTGCGATGAGCAAGCTGCTCGACCGGCTGGTGACGCAGCCGCCGCTGGTGGTGCTGGTGCAGGGCGTCGATATGGCTGCTCCCGGGGTGCTGCTGAAGCTGATTGAGTTCATGGCCAGCTACCTTGACCTGCCGCGCTGTATGTTTGTGCTGGCGCTCGGCGAGCGGGCGCTGGAGGGCGACTTGCGTGAGCAGGGCGGTGGCCGCATGCCCTACACGCCGCAGGAATTCCTCGAGGAGACTTTCACCAACGTCGTTTCGATTGGCGGCGCAACCGCCCCGCAACCCGGCTCCGGCCCCAGCCTTGACACCGGGCTGGAGCAGAAGCTGGCCGAAGTCCGGGCGATGGCGCCCGAATTCCACGCTCTAGCCAAGGAGCGGCCCGAGCTGCTCAACGCGGTCGAACGGCTGGTGCGCGGCGCAAATGCGCCCGAGCTGCTCAAGCTAGTCACCGGTAATGCGATTGCACTCGACGCTTACAACAACGGCAACCTGCGGGCGCTGCTCGCGCGGGAGCCCTTCTTCGACCCGCAGCCAATCAGCCCTCCGACGGGGCAGCCCGACGGGGGGCCGGGAGTGGTGATGCTCAACGAGGGACCTCAGTTCGAGGTCTCCCCGGGGCTCGACAGCGAAAGCGGCGCGGATATTGCCAGTCGCCGGCACAATGCAGGACTCGACAAGCACGACGACAAGATGCCGCACAACCAGGTTTTCAAGGTGCGTGAGCTGACTGGACGCAAGGCGCATTTGCAACAGGGAGAGGAAGGGATGGAGCTCGTCCCCCCCAAGAAGGTATCGATACGCAAGCGCAAGTCCGCCGCTCGCAAGCGCAAGGTGCGCAAGGTGAAACGTGCGCGCAAGCAACCCGCGCCGGAAAAGGGGGTCACCGTCAAGGCACTGCTCAAGCCAGTCCTGGCGGGCGATTACCTCGCCGCGAAGGAGCTCTGGACCCGGATTCCCGAACTGCCGCCCGGCGAACTCGATGAACTGGTAAGGCTCTACGTAGAAGAGACCACGAACCGCAGCCAGCGCGTGCGCGCCACCGCCGCTACGGCGCTGGGAGCCGTGGCGCGGGCAATCGACTTCGAGATGCCCTCCGGCGTGATGGATGCGCTGCTGATACTGACCAACGACGCGGTCAAGGACGTCAAGGACGCCGCGGTAGCTGCGATGCGTGAAATCAAGGGCAACGGCGAGGAGCCCGCCTTCGAGCACGGTATCGGTGGCAGTGTGCCCTCCTTTACGCCGGTCGACACCGGCTCCCCGATGGTGCGCGAAAGCGGAGCCGACCTGCCAACCTTCGCGCCGGTCGAAGACGACGCCCCCACCTTCAAGGCGGTCGCGGATGAGCCATCGTTCAAGGCAGTCGATGAGGATGTACCGGTCTTCCAGCCGGTCGAGGATGACGCTCCCCAATTCAAGGCGGTCACGGATGAGAAACCGAAGTTCAAGGTCCTCAGCGACTAGTTAATTACGTATTTTCGCGTAGCTACGCAACCGTTTAAGATAGCGCGCGGGTCGCGCAGCGTGGACGCTACCATCGCGAAGCCAGTCGAGGCTGCCGCAGCCGCCTTACGGGCGGGCGAGCCGCTGCTGCTCTACGACGCCCCGGGGCGCGAGGGAGAGACCGACATCGTCTTCGGCGCCCGGCACGCGGCGCCAGAGCGAGTGCGGCTGCTGCGACAGCGCGGCGGGGGGCTGGTCTTCATCGCCGTTGCGCATTCCGCGGCGGAGCGGCTGGGACTGCCGTTCATGGACGCTGTGCTCGATTCGGCGGCCGCCGATTTCCCGGCGCTGGCCGCACTGCGTGCGGATGACCTGCCGTACGACAGCCGCTCGTCGTTCTCGCTCTGGCTGAACGCGCGTGATACTTACACCGGCATCACCGACCGCGACCGCGCGCGCACCGTCGCCGCCTTCGGCGAGCTGGCTGCCGCCAACCTTGAGCTAGACGCGGCGCAACTATTGCTGGGCGAGCGGTTCCGGTCCCCCGGACACGTGCCGGTCTGCGTCGCGCACCCCGATGGGCTGGCGGGGCGGCAGGGGCACACCGAACTGATGGTCGCGCTGGCTGAAATGGCGGGGCTACCGCCGGTCGCCTTCGGGTGCGAGATGCTCGCTGACGACGGGGGGCGGCTGCCGCCCGAGGCAGCAGCCGCATGGGCTGAAGCAGAGAGATATCCTTTTTTGGAGGGGCATGAAATTGTTGCCGCGTGGGACGCAAGCGCGTAGTAGCCACCGGGGTCTTCGACCTGCTACACCCCGGACACATTCATTTCCTGCGAGCCGCCCGCGAACTGGGCGACGAACTGGTGGTGATTATCGCCAACGACGCGACGGTGCGGCGCATGAAGCGCGAGCCGGTCGTGCCAGCCGCAATCCGGGCCGAGATGGTCGCAGCGCTGAAGCCGGTCGACCGCGCCGTGGTGGGGCGCGAGGGCGACATGCTCGGCATCATCGTGGAGGAAATCAGGCCGCATATCATCGCGCTGGGGCACGACCAGGAGCTGTTCGAGCCCAAGGCGCTGGAGGCAAAGCTGGCCGAGCGCGGCCACGTCGCCAAAGTCGTGCGGCTGCCGAAGCTCGAGCATGGCCTGGCGGGGACGCGCAAAATCGTGGCGCGCATCTTGCGCATCTTCAGACAGGAGTAGGATGTTCACCGGCATCGTGACCGCCACCGGCACGCTGCGCGCCGTCGAGGGCGACGGCGCGCAGCGCATCGCGGTCGAACCACCCGCCCGCTTCGCCGCTGGCATCGCGACCGGCGCAAGCGTAGCGGTCGACGGTGTTTGCCTGACAGTCAGTGCGATTGGCGACGGTACACTGGAGTTCGACGTCGTCGCCGAAACGCTCTCCCGTACGACGCTCGGCGAGCGGCTCGCCAACGGCGGCGCGGTGAACCTGGAGCGCTCAGCGAAGCTGGGCGACGAACTGGGCGGTCACCTGCTCTCGGGGCACGTCGCGGCCGTCGCCGAGGTCGTGGCGGTCGAAACCGATGCGGGCGTCCACGACCTGCGGCTGCGCGTCGGGCGCGACGCAATGGCCTGCATCTTCGAGAAGGGCTTCGTGGCGCTCGACGGCATCTCGCTCACTGTCGGCCGCACCCGGCCCGATTCAGGCGAATTCGTCGTTCACATCATTCCCGAGACGCTGGCGCGCACCACGATTGGTGCGCGCCAGCCGGGCGATCGGCTCAACGTCGAGGTTGACGCGCTGACGCGCGCCGCCGTCGAAACCGTCACGCGCATCATGGAGGCACGCTGAGCCGCATCGCGCTGGTCTGCGGCAGCTACCACCGCGAAGCGGTCGCGCGCATGGCAGTCGCAGCGGGCGAGCGCGCCGGCGAGCTGGGGCTCGAGGTCGTCGCCGAACGGTGGGTGCCGGGCGCGCTGGAATGTCCGCTGGCGCTGCAACGGCTGCTGGCGCGCGACGATATCGCCGGCGCGGTGCTGCTCGGCATCATCGAGCGCGGCGAGACGCAGCACGGGCTCGCGATGGGGCAGGCGGTCGTGCAGGCCGTGCTCGACCTGCAACTCGCAACCGGAAAGCCGGTCGGCATGGGCGTCATCGGCCCCGGGGCGGAGCCGCAGCACATCGAGCCGCGGCTGCTTCCGTATGCCCGCAAGGCGGTCGACGCCGTCGCAGAAATGCTCAACTTTTCCGCTTGACTTTCAGGCGTCGCGGACTGAACTTGTCGCCGTAGTGATGCAGTGCCTGATAGAAGCTGGGGAGCGCGAAGACCGCCATCAGCAACGAGAATAGTACCAGCGTGATAATCAGCGCGAAGAAATTGCGCAAGCCGATAAATTGGGTGCGGAAGAGCGAGATGATAACACCTGCCAGAACGCCCCCCATCGTTGTGAAAGTAGCTTCTACCACGGATTGGCCTGTATGTTCTACGGCGCGCCTAATGCCTTCAGGACGCGTGCCTTCTTCGCGGACACGTTCGGTAATCTGGATTGAGTTGTCGATACCGATGCCGATGATGATGGTACCAACCATGGCGGTGAAGATATTCAGGTTGGTCCCGCCGGTATGGACTGTGGCGGGATACCACAGGACAACAATCAGGATGGGCAGGAAGGTGATGAAGCCGAACCGGAACGAACGGAAAATCAGGACCATCGTCACTAGCACCAGCACAAGGCTCAGTCCGATGGTCTTGTACTGCGTATCCTGGATACCCTGATTGATGGCGATTGTGACCGGTGGGCCGCCAGTGAGTTGCGACAGTTCGGCGTCGAAGAGCAGGGTGTTGTAGTAGTAGGCGATACTGTCGGTGCGCTCGACCAGCAACGCGGTATCATCTATGTTGATATACGGCATACTGACGTAAATGAGCGCCTTGGTGTAGTCATCGGTCAGCAACATCGCGCGCATCTCTCCCGTGAACGAATCGTAGAAGACGTCAATCATGTCCTGCCGCAATTCTTCGCAGGTGTAGAACAGGCCGGTCTCGATCTGGCACGCCTGACTGTCAAAGAACTCGTGGTGCAGGAACTCCCAGAAGCTGCCGTCGAAGACAAAGAAAGGCTCCTCGTCACCGCCCTGCCCAACCTCGATACTAATGTGCGCTGACTTGAAAAAATCGACGATTGAGAACGCCGAGACGTTGATAGGGTCACCCGAATTGCGGTTGTTAATCGTGAGATTATTCAATTCGACCGTAGTCCAGTTCATCACGTCCAGCACGTCGAGGTCCTTGGCGGCCGGCTTCGGCCGATCGGGCGGTCCCGCTACGAGCAGGATGCCGGTCTGCCCCGCCTCGAACTTCTCGGAATATTCGGCCAGCTTGCGAATCGAGGCGACATCCTCGGGCGCCGACTCGTCGCCGCGAATGTCCTGGTCCATAACCGAAAGCCGCGCCAGCGAGTAGCCGGTCACCAGCAGCACCACCAGCAGGATAACGCGCCACTGCTGCGACGAAACACGCGCAATGCCGGTCCACGTTTTCGGGTGGTGGCGGGTGTAGTTAGTGAGCTTCATGATGGCGGGAGTCATGCTCACCGTCAGAATGAACGAACAGATGACACCAACTATCATCGTCAGCCCCACCGTACGCATCGGCGCAATCGGCGAGATGAAGAGCGCTGAGAAGCCAATCGTGTCGGTGAGTGCGCAGAGCAGCGTCGCCTTGCCGGTGGTCAGCATCGCCTTACTGGTCGACTTGAAATGCGAGAGCCCCGCTTCGCGGAATTCGACGATGCGATTGGCGACGTGTAGCCCGTAATCGACGCCAATCCCCACTAGGATTGGCCCGGCGGCGACAATCATCGGCGTCAGCACCACCCCTGAAATCCGCACTAGTCCCAGCGTCCAGATAAGTGCGAAGAAAATCGGGATGAGCACCACCGGGATGACGAAGACGTTGCGGTGGAACCAGAGCATCATCCCCAGCACGATAATGAGCGAAATCGGCAGCATCGCCAGCAGGTCCTCGTAAAGGCGCTCCGTGACTTCATGCAGCACCACCACCAGTCCGGTCTGTGTCATCTCGGTGCGCGCCGGGCTCGGCCGTGAGTCGATTACCTGCTGGATGTTGGTGATGATTTCGGCCTGCCGCGCATCATTGTCGCCGATTGAATACTTGAGCGCAAACATGATGTACGCGGTATCGAGGATTCCGTCGCCGTTGGTGTCGATGGCGAAATTCTGGAGCGCACCCGAAGTCTGCGCGTAAATCTGGTCAACCCGGTCCTGGTCGCTCGGTATCGCGTAGCGCCCGGTCTCATTCACCAGTTCGTCGTCGCGCTGCTCAACCGAGAGGCCACCAAACACCTTCCCTTCGGTGGCCTCGATGAAGCGAGCGTTAGTCGAGTTGAACTCCTTGATTAGCGTCGAGATACTGAGCGTGAAAATTATGTCGTCCTGAATCCCGCGGTCTGCCTGATATTTGTCCTGGTCCATCGACTGGCCGTACGGGTCAATTTGCTGCTCCAGCCGCGCAATCTCCTTGAGCGTCGGGACGTAGGTGATATTGTGTATTACGCGGTCGTTGAACCGCTCCGGGTCGTTCGCGTTGCGGGTCTCGATATAGACGATGATTGTGTCCGTGGCCCAGTCTTGACGCACCTCAATCAGTAGGTCAGTTGATTCCTCACCTTCCGGCAGGTAGACTTCGATGTCGCGAGTCATATTCTGCTCGAAGGTCAGGGCAGGCTTGAGCAGCAACAGCGTCACCAGCACGAGCACCAGTACCGTCAGCGACGGGCTGCGCAGGATGAGGCGCGTGTAGGCTCGAGTAAACCCACTAGCCAGTTCTGGAAGCACGCCGGCGCATTACGACTGGCTGATAAGAGTGCAGCCTCAACTGGAGTAGTAATATTCGCCAGCCGACTTCTGCGCCCGGTCAAGCCGTGAGCCGGGCTTATTGATGCGCGGGCGATTGGTGTTTCGGTCGCGCCGGAAAGTGACATCGAGCCGCTTCAGGAAGTGGTTCATCCCGACACGCATCCTGAATGGGCCCTCCGCCAGGCCATGTTCCCCCGGCGTGCCGGAGAAGCAGAACAGGCCATCGGAAACGTAGTCGATGAAGTAGACGTCGTGGTCAACCACCAGCGCCGAAGCGGTGCGCTGCTCCATGCAGCGCCGGATGGTGCGTGCCGCAACCATGCGCTGGTTCGCGTCGAGATACGCGGAGGGCTCGTCGAAGAGATACAAATCAGCCTCGCGCAGCAAACATTCGGCAATCGCGACGCGCTGCAATTCGCCCCCGGAAAGGGACTCGAGGTCCTGCCGCATCAGGGTCTCCAGCGCAAGCGGATTCATCAATTCTGTTTTTAAATAGTGCTCGTCGAAACCTTCTGTCGAACGCAGCAACTCCTCCACCAGCACGTCCGACTGCGGCGTAATGTATTGCGGCTTGTAGGAAACCTGCAGCGCCAGCTCAACCTTCCCGGTATCGGGCGCAAGGTCGCCCACCAGCATGCGCATGAAAGTCGTTTTGCCTGTGGCGTTACCGCCCACGACGCCCAGCACCTGCCCCTGCAGGATTTCGCCCGTGGCCGTTTTGAGCTTGAAGCTTCCCTGCTGCTTCTCCAACTCCGGCCAGCTGACGAGCGGTTGCGCGTCCCAGCCGGTCCGCGGCGGGTGCGCCAGGAACTCGATGCGGCTGTCGCGCAGTCGCACGTTCTCCTCGCGCAGCTCCCCCTCAAGGTAGCTGTTGATGCCGTGACGGACTCCCAGCGGCTGCGAGACGATGCCGTATGCCGCGGGCTCGCCGTAGAGCAGGTGCAGCTGCTCGGTAACATAGTCGAGAATGGCAAGGTCGTGCTCAATGACCACGACCGATTTCGTGGCGCCGAGTTCGGCGATACGCTGCGCCACCAGCAACCGCTGCTCGATATCGAGATACGAGCAGGGTTCGTCGAAGAAATAGAGCTCCGCCTCTTTCAGCAGCGTCGCGGCGATAGCGCCCTTCTGCAATTCGCCGCCCGAGAGCTTCGCCAGCGGCTGGTCGAGCCCGGTCAGCCCCAGCTCGGCGACCACTTCGGCGACCCTGTCGTCATCCGCGACTCGCACCAGCAGCTCGCGCAGCGTGCCTGCGAAGCGCTTCGGAATCTGGTCGACGTACTGCGGTTTGAGCGCGACGCTGGCACTGCCATCTGCCAGCGCCGCAAAATGGGCGTGCAGTTCGGTGCCGGCGAAATGCTCCAGCACCACTGGCCAGTCGCCCGCCAGTTCCCAGTCACCCAGGTTGGGCACCAGCTCGCCCGCCAGCAGCGAGATGGCGGTGGTCTTGCCGGTGCCGTTCGCGCCGAGCAGGCCGACCACCTGCCCCTGCTTCGGCGCCGGCAGCCGGAAGAGCCGGAAATCGTTCTGTCCGTAGCGGTGAATTGTCTCACGCTCGTCGCCTTCCGGGAGATTGATAATCGTGAGCGCGTCGTGTGGGCACTTGTGAATACAAATACCGCAACCGATGCAGAGCGGTTCGGAAACCAGTGGCTTGTCGTCCTCACGCCAGGTGATGACTTCGACCCCGTTGCGCACCGGCGGGCAGAAGTTGTAGCACTCGTTCATGCAGCGCTTGGGCTGGCAACGGTCCTCGTGCAGTACTGCGACTCGCATCGGCGCACCGCTGCTGCTCTCGTAATTAAGGGATACGGCGGGAAAGCCATAATCCCCCCGCCCCTACGGTGGACGTGCGCATTGAGTTCACTATCCCCGGCAAGCCGGTCGCGCAGGGGCGGCCGCGGTTCTATCGCAAGGGCAGCTACGTCGTGGCGACCGACCCCAAGGCGTCGAAGGTCTACAAGGCCGATATCGCCTACGTGGCGCAGCGCGCCCGCGAGGAGGCTGGCGTGGCCGGGCTGCTCGAAGGACCCCTCGGCCTGACCGTCGTGGCCTACTTTCCCTGCCCCAGGAGCAAGTGGCGCAAGCGCGTCCCGCGGCCGGAAGAGCACCACGACAAGCGCCCCGACGCCGACAACCTCGCCAAGGCGGTCAAGGATGGCCTGAGCGGCGTGCTCTACCACGATGACGGGCAGGTCGCCGAGCTGGTCGTCCGCAAGCGGCGCGCCGCGCAGGGCGACGCGCCGCGGGTCGAAGTCTGCCTCTACACCCTCGACCCCTTGGGGGGCAAATGAGCGCTGCCATCATTGACGGGCGGGCAGTCGCGGCCGCCATCGAGAGCGAGCTGCAGGCGCGCGTCGCCCAACTCGGCAGCGCACCCCGGCTGGCGGTGGTGCAGGTAGGCGAAGACCCCGCCTCGACCAGCTACATCCGCGCCAAGTCACGCGCCGCGGAGCGCGTTGGTATCAAGCTGGCGCACCACCACCTCGCTGCCGCTACCACGCTCGGGGAGCTAAGGGCACTTGTCGAGCGGCTCAACTCCAGCGAACACGGCATTATCGTCCAGCTGCCGCTACCGGATGGCCTCGAGCCGGCGCTGGCGCGCATCGCGCCAGCGTGCGACGTCGACGGCTTCCACCCCGAGAACCTCGGAAAGCTGCTGCGCGGCGAACCGGGGTTGCGCCCCTGTACGCCCGCCGGCATCATGGAGCTGCTCGAGCGCAGCGGCCACTCGCCCGCAGGGAAGCACGCTGTCATCATTGGCCGCAGCAACATCGTCGGCAAGCCACTCGCCGTGATGCTTACACAGGCCAACGCCACCGTGACGGTCTGCCACACCGCAACGGCCGACCTGGCGCACCACACCCGGCAAGCCGAACTGCTGGTCGTGGCTGCCGGCCGACCGAATACCGTCACGCCCGAGATGGTGCGGCCCGGTGCAACGGTGGTGGACGTCGGCGTCAACCACACCGCGGGTGGGCTGGTCGGCGACTGCGCGCCCGGCGTCGCCGACGTGGCGGGCGCGCTGACGCCGGTGCCGGGCGGTGTGGGGCCGATGACGGTCGCGATGCTGATGGCCAACACGGCCGCGGCTGCCGAAGATTAGTATAAAAGTAAGTTTTTTGTTCTGGAAGCTGTGACTGACAGAATAATAGGAGGTCCTGAACTGTTGTCAGCAGGGCATCTCAGCATCTTTACGAGCATAGTACCACCAGTTGACTCCGAGACAGGAGACATAGTAAGCGGCAAAGCCATACATTGCATACTCAGGCACTTTGGCGGCGATTGAGACTGCGAATACAGACGGGATGATGAATGCCCCATATGCGGCGATAGAAGATGTCCAACCGAGAACAGGGCCTGCCTGTTTACGTGGGAATATGATGGCTATCATTCGGAATGTCGAGCCATTCCCGATGCCGGTGGTGGTGAACAGAATCATGAACAAAGCCATAAATGAGACAAAGTAATCCTGTGGGGTCTCAGATGCCTGTGCCGCGACAATGATCAAACCGACTCCAATTGTAGCAATAACCATCACCACAGTTGCCCAGTGAGTTACTCTAGCGCCACCCCACTTGTCGGCCATCCAACCACCCGGTGGACGTAATGCCGCACCAACCATCGGTCCGAGGAAACTGTAAGTCAATGCTTGGTTGTCGTACCAGGGGTTGTCTGTGCCATCCGGCAAGTACCCGAATACGTCGAGAATGAGCTTGGGAAAGACAGCGGAGAAGCCGATGAACGATCCGAAGGTCATGATGTAGAGCCAGGTCATCAACCAATTATGTTTTTTACCAAATATCTTCCATTGGTCTAACAGACTCTCCTTCACCTGACCCGGTGTAGCATATCGCATCAGGGCGAGAGTGACGGCCACCGCTATCCCGACCATTATGAAGATGCGAACAATACCCATTAAAGGTGAAACAAAAATGGAACTGTCACGGGTGGCAACGAATCCAGCGACGACGATTCCTGCAGCCATGTAACCAATCGCTTCAAGCCAGAAATATTTCTTCAGCGAGTTTGCTGTATTGGCTACATCATGCTCTGGCATGTTGTTCATCCATAGCCATGCGGCAACCATGAAAAAGGCACAGAACGGTACCCACAGCAGAGCAGCGTTACCCACATAATAACCACCGATTGCAGAACCAGACATTCCTCCAAACAGGGCAAATCCCATCACAACTGGGACTGAGAATTGCATCGCGCTTACTCCTAGATTTCCAAGTCCGGCATTAAGGCCGAGTGAAAGGCCCTGCATCTTGCGCGGATAAAAGAAGGAGATGTTAGACATCGAGGAGGCGAATGCCCCACCTCCCACTCCCGACATCAATGCGTAAATGATTAGTACCGTGAATGAGACATCGGGGTCCTTCAGAGCGATGCCTGCTCCAACCATCGGCAGCAGCAGTAACAGTGTTGTGGCAGCGATGACATTACGACCACCAGAGATTTCAATCATGAATGAATTAGTGATGCGGAAGGTCGCACCAGCAAGCCCTGCCACACCTGGAAGTATGTACAGCAGAGCCTTGTATTCATCCCCAGTCAGGCCCCCCCAACCACTGAATGAATAGATATCAGCGTTAGCATCATGGATGCCCTGAATTTTCGTGACAATCACACTCCAAACCATCCATATCGCAAATCCCAAAAACAGGTTGGGAATAGATATCCATAGGTTGCGATTCGCTAGCCCCTTACCCGACTCCTCCCAGAACTCATCGTCTTCCGGGTCCCAGCAATCGAACTGCACTCCCGTACCCGGGTCTTTGGATTCTACAGCAGGTGTTGCAGCCATTTCCTTATTCGATTCATCTTCTTCTGTCATACTTATCACATTTCTGTCTCTACCAAGCATTGTGAACTGCAGTGATTAGGACATTTATCATCGACCCAGTTAGAACACCATGACACCTGGAGTACGGCTGGGTCACCGGTAACAACGCGCAAATGTACTTCGGCATCGACCTCATCGTGTGGGCAGCGAATATTAATCGATGGAATGAACGATGCCCCTGGATCCTCAATCAGTCGTGTAATGTTTGGAGCGTGGGCATGTGTCATGCGCTGCACGATGCGATGCATCCAGAACAGACACGCGGCTGAGATGAAAACGAAGAAGGCCCAGGTGGTGGTCCACAGCCCGGTCCACTCCAGCAGGTAGCCGAAGATGACAGGGCATACAAAACCACCCAGTCCACCGAGTACGCCGACCAGGCCTCCAACCACGCCAATATCCCTTGGGTAGTAGACCGGGATGTGTTTGTACACTGCAGCCTTGCCAATCCCCATCGCAATACCGAGGACGAACACCCAGAAGGTAAAAATCCAGACATTGGCCTGGAAAACGATATATGTGATTCCTTTGGCGAGCAATTCCTTCCGTTCAATTTCATCGCCAATCTCGACTATTGGCTCTTGCCAGCTGCTGACAACTGGAAGGATGTGGAGCTCATTGCCAAACCCTTCTTCCAGTTTCTTTAACTCTGCCTCGGTCGCACCATCATATTCGTAGGTGCGATTAACCCCATTCGCCTCCTCGACGATTATTGTGTGGTTGATTTCGTCCACATTGATGACCGTGCCATCAGAAAGCGCAGTAACTCCCTCACCCGGCGAGGTGACATCCATTCGAGGCGGAAGCAGCAAGACTGAGGAAAGGAGACATGCGCCGAGAATCCAGTACATTATGGTGCGAGCACCCCAATAGTCCGACATCCAGCCTCCTAGGGCGCGGATAACTCCGGAAGGGAAGCTGAATATTGCAGTCAGCATGCCAGCTGTCGCCACACTAACGGTGTAGACATTGACATAGTAGGGGATCAGCCACTGGGCGAGAGCGACGAAACCACCGAACACGAGGAAGTAGTAGAGTCCGAACCGCCAGACCCGCACATCCCGAAGCGGTTCCAGACGTTTCCTCATCGCAATCTCCTCCCCCCCTCTAACTTTGCGTTCGTAAGTGAAGAACCAGAAGAGGACTGCCGTCACGACCAGCATCCCGGCATACAGTTGAGGCAGAGACTGCCATCCGTCTGGATTGGCACCATCGTTGGTAAAATGGGCGAGTAGCCTCGGAGCGCAGATGGCTGTCAGCGCCGCTCCGGCATTGCCGGCTCCGAATATTCCGAGGGCAGTGCCTTGCTTGTCCTTGCGGAACCAGATCGAGGTGTAGGCGATGCCTGCTGCAAATGAAGCTCCACAGATTCCAAAGCCCAGTCCGGCCAAGAAGAATCCCCAGAAGCTGTTAGCCATACTCACGAGGTACATGGGGATGGCTGAAACCAGCATTACTCCTGTGAAGACCTTACGACCGCCGTACATGTCAGTAAGCCCACCTACTGGTAATCGCAGCAAGGCTCCAGTAAGCACAGGAATGCCAATAAGCCAACCAATCTCGGACTGATCCCAGTCGTAAAGCTGGTTTACAAAGGTGAGGTGGGTGATGAGCACGCCGTACATCATCCAGCAGGCGAAATTAATCGTGAAGGCAAATGTATTGAGGATTAGTATCCGGGTTGCCCGTTGAGGGGTTGCTTCTGCCCCTTCATAGAGTTCTTCAAACGCTTCTTTGTCGGCCACAGTGTTGTTGATTGTCAAGGAGCATCACCGCGCCCAGCGCATGTACTGCCGGACGGCGATGTAGGGCCTCGTTATGTAGCCAAAAGGGTAGCTCCACATATGGACCATCTTGGTAAACGGGAAGTAGGCGAAGAAACCGAGGGCCAGTCCAAGGTGCAGCTGAGTAATCAGCGAGTTGCTGGTCACCAGCGCCACATCAGGGGAGAATCTGACGAGGCTGATTACCCACGGTGCCACATCCATTGAGGCACCGAAAAAGCGGTTGACGATCACCTGGTAAAGTGCCGTCAGTGCGATGGAGAGTAGCCAAATCAGGATTATGTAGTCCTCGTTCTTTGACATGGCCCGCATCTCGGGAATCTTTACCCTTCGAATCAGGGCAATGGAAAGGCCATAGACGAATAGCAGGCCTGCCGCCAGTCCCAGCCAGTGGAAGGCCTCAATCCAGTTGGTTTTACCGTAGTAACCTCCAATCAACCCCAGCAGGTGACTAACGAAGAGAGTAATGATACCCCAGTGGAGGGCCATACTGGCAGTCCCCATCCAGCGGCGTCCGAAGAATCCACTGGGTCGGGGGGTCCATTCGAAGTCGCCCCGTGCAGTCCACTGTTCTTTGAACGGGTATACCAGATGCCCCCGGTAGGCCCGGTAAATCGGGAGGCCCAGAAACAGACCCAATGCCAGATACGGAAATACGCCGAACCAGAAATCCGCCCAGATTGACCAGAAATCGGCCATTTCAGTCACCTCCCTTTGAAAGGCGTGCTATATCCACTTCGGCTGTCAGTTCAAGCGCCTTCACCAGGTGCAGGTAAGGGCTCTCGATTTTCTGTAGGGAAGCCACGAGTGATGGCAGGTAGGGAAGCAGGTAGTCGCTTATGAATTTCTGGCGCAATTCTTCTGGTCGGTCCAGACTGAGCCAGAGAAATTCCACCATTGCCGGCAGGAAGTCTGGCAGTTCACCGTGGTCCACGGCAAAACCGAAATGACGGTAGAGGTTAATCAACTCAATCATGTAGCCATTGCGCTCTGAAAATCCCAGGCCGGCGCAACTTGCAGGCGTGTCGAAGGCATAGTGGCCTATGTAGAGTGGACTGGCAGGAGTGAGCTCGAGGGTCGCCAGATACACGTCGGGTGAGATTTCCCAAACCTCTGTTAGAAATTGTTCCAATGCTTTCGCTGCCGCAAGGCTTTTTTCCTCACGTAGCGCCGCGCACGCTTCCGCAGCTGTAGCTTCCACCGTCGGTCGGTCAAGGGTTTCAGGATGGCTGAACAGATCCGAGATAAGACGGTAAACTGTCTCCAGAGTCGGATTTACGGTTGACTCGGATTCTGCCTCTCGGACTGCCAAGGGTATACTCATGGTTCCACCTTGTCCTTACGGTGGTGGTCGACATGCCATTCTTCGCGTCGTGACATAGGAGATAACGGAGACATTTCATGGAAACCGACGAAACCACGCTCAACATGCGGGCTGCTGCCAGTCTCTTCACGCCGGGTAGTAGGAACCACAAAGCGCTCGTTGAGGAAAGCAAGCGATAGTAGTCTGTGCATCTGATCGGCCTGGTCGGCAGTCAGACCCACTTGTGCCAGTACTTCGATGTCCGGTTTGCCTTCTACCCGCTGTGAACGGCGGTAGCGGCGCAGGGCAAGCTGTCGCTGGAGCGCTTGTTCAACCTGCTGTTCATTGCCAGCTGCTAGCAATCGGGAGAGGTACTTGATTGGCACCCGGAATTCCTCTAAGTTAGGAAGGACCGTTTTACCACCTATTGCTGAACGCCGAGTTCCCTTGTCCAGTGACGACGACACTGGGCTCTCGGGCGGAACATAGAAGAGCGACGGAACAGTACGGAATTCAGGATGCAGCGGCAGGGCGATCTTCCACTCCTTGAACATCTTGTAGACCGGGGAACGCTGGGCAGCATCAAGCCACGATTCTGAAATATCCTGTTCCTTTGCTGCTGCGATGACCTCTGGATCGTGGGGGTCAAGTACGATTTCGCGGTGCAACTCCACTAAGTCTGCCTCCGGTGCCGTAGCGACTTCGATCACTCTGTCGCGATTTATGAGCAGGGGGCTCATGTAACGAATCCGTCCTGGACAGGCATGGAAGCACGCAGGTGGTTGCCCGGATTCAAGTCGGGGGTAGCAGAGAATACATTTCTCCATCTTCCCCGAGCGCCAGTTGTAGTAGGCCTTCTTGTAGGGGCAAGCCGAAACGCAATAGCGCCAGCCCCGACAACGAGTCTGGTCAATGAGCACCACGCCATCTTCTTCACGCTTGTGTGCTGCCGCGCTAGGGCAGGCCCCAACACAGGCAGGATTGGCACAGTGATTGCAAATGCGTGGCAGGTAAATCATGAAGGAGTCCTGATACTGAAGCATGGCCTTGTGAGCCTCTTCACTCATGTCGGAGAAATTGTAATCCCACTGGCCGGTCACGTGAGCCCCAGCGGCGTTGTCCTCCCAATTGACTCCCCATTCAATGGGAATATCCTCCTCGCCAGTCACTTCTGACTTGGGGCGCGCCACGGGCTGCTGCTTGTGCAGTTTAGGACTGTGCAGGTCTTCATAGGTGAATGTGTAGGTACCATCACGGTTGACATAGTCGCCCATCTCTGGTTGACGAGGATTGTAGAATAGGTTGAGCAGTGCCTTTCCCTTGCCATGCAATTTCAGTTTCAGAGGTTTGTTTTTCTTACCGGTGAGTTCCCAGCCGCCGCCATACTCCTCCTGATTCTCCCACTCTTTGGGGTAACCAATACCGGGTTTCGTCTCGACGTTGTTCCAGAACATGTACTTGGCTCCTTCACGATTGGTCCAGACATTCTTGCAGGCGACGGTACAGGTGTTGCACCCTAGACACTTGTCCATGTTGAAAATCATCCCCATCTGCTTCATGATTTTCATGAGTCTGCCTCCGTGGGGAGCTTGAAAAGCTCACTTTCCTGATAGACTGGCTTGCCTTCTGCGGTTAGTGGCATCTTGCGCACCAGCACTCCCATATCACGCTCCGAAGGGCTGGTGCCCCAGTAGTTGATGAAATAAGTGAACTGGGCGTAGCCCCCGATCATAGTGGCCGGGTTCATCATCACCCGCGTCGGGGCGTTATTGCCGCCTCCACGCAGATCGGTAGCGCCCCGTTTCTTGGCGAGAGGTGAGAATGGAACATTGATATGTCGCTCATTCTGGTGGTAAACAATGCAAATGCCCCGGGAAACCGTGTGACTGACGACTGCTCGGGCGACCTGAATACCGTTGTTGGTAAAAATCTCAATCCAGTCGTTGTCTTCGACACCTATCTCGGTGGCATCTTCGTTGTTAAGCCAACCAAGTGGGCCTCCCCGGAAGACATTGGTCATCTGCCAAGTGTCGCGGAAATTACTGTGAATCTGCCATTTGCCGTGCGGGGTGAGAAAGCGTAACAGTTTGGCGTTGCTATCCTTTAATTCGTCCATCTGCAGATCGCCGATGGCGACCGTGTCAATCGGTGGCTTGTACGTCGGGAGTGCCTCACCCAAGTCAACGTAGCCTTCGTGGTCGAAGTAGATTTCCTGTCGGCCGGTCAATGTGTGCCACGGCTTCAGTTTCTCGACGTTCATGGTCCACGGTCCGTATGTACGGCCTGCGGCCTCAATGGCCGACCAGTGTGGCGATGTTAGTGTGCGACGCGGCTGCGAGGAGAGATCGACGTAGGAGTGAGCAATCTCTCGCTCATGCTCCACCATATCGGCCAATGGCAGCCCAACTCGCTTCTCGAGATTCTTGAATATTTGGTAGGAGACCTCACCATCGGACTCGGGCGAGATGCGCAGGATGGCCTCGGAGACCTGCTGGGCGCTGGTTATGTCAGGGCGGCCATCTTTGGTACCAACCTGACGATTATCTTTGAGTTCTTCGTAAACTCCACTCAGGTCCCAGTCGATGCCCTTGGCACCATAGCCACCGGGCTGGCAGCTGAGCGGTCCCATCGTGGTAAGCCGGTCATAGAGCTGCGCGTAATCACGCTCAACCACCTTCACATTGGGGAAGGTCTTGCCTGGAACCGGTTCGCATTCGCCTGCACGCCAGTCGTGTACTCTACCTAGCGGCTGTGCCATCTCATCAGGTGTATCTGTCTGGAGCGCGGTCATCACCACCTCTTTCACAGGTCCTTCGAATTCGTCAGCCGCCAGTTCACTGAACTTCTTTGCCAGTACTTTGAACCCTTCCCAGTCAGTTTTACACTCCCACGGTGGATCATGCGCCGGATTGAAAGGATGCAGGAAGGAGTGCAGGTCGCTGCAGGTCAAGTCATGTTTCTCATACCAGTGGGCGGTCGGCAGGACAATGTCAGCATAGTTGGCCGAAGAATCCATGCGCAGGTTGAAATTTACCACCAAATCCAGCTTGCCGGCATCAACTTGGTCATGCCACTTTATTTCCTCCACCATCTCCTTGGAGCGTTCTCCACCGAGCACATTGTCATGCGTTCCGAGCAGATATCGCTGGCCATACTCCTGACCACGCGTGCTGGTACCGAAGAGGTTGCCACGCCAGATGGTGAGTACTTTGGGATGGTTATCCTTGTGATCAACGTCAGTCAGAGCGAAGTCCATCTTGCCGTCTTTGAACTGTCTCGCAACCCAAGAGGTGATTTCCGCATCGGTTTTGCAACCATCTGCAACAGCTTCTTTGTACACATCAAGTGGATTTTTCTTGTCAAACTGCGGAAAGAATGGGAGCCAGCCGCTGCGCACTGCCAGGTGATTCAGGTCGGCGGAGTGCTGACCATGCTTCGGCAGTGACTTCGCACCAGGAGACCAGAGTGCATCGAGTGGCATTCCGTCGTAGCGCCACTGGTCGGTGTGGAAGTACTGCCAAGAGGTAGAATTCTGATGCCGTGGCGGGCGGTACCAGTCTGTTGCACCGCCGAGCATTCCAATGGCTGCGTAATTACGAATCTTCTCGGTCCCGACATAGTGGGCGAAACCGCCACCATTATTGCCCTGGCAACCGCAGATAATCCCCATCACCGCCTCAGCACGGTAGATGAGAGAACCGCCGTGGTACCAGTGCAGGATGCCTGAACCAGTGATGAAGAGTGATTTTCCCTTTGTCGCTTCAGCGTTATCTGCCCACTCCCTCCCGACTCGGATAGCTAAATCCCGACTGACGCCAGTCTCCTGTTCCTGCCAAGCTGGCGTGAAAGGTTGTTCTGGGTCGTCGTAATCCTTTGGATAGTCGCCAGAGAGGCCTCGGTTAACTCCAAACTGACCCATCAAAAGGTCAAATGCAGTAGTTACCAGCAATTTCCCTTCGGCTGTCTCGACTTCCACTGCAGGAACTCCGCGATAGCGATCAATCGCTGGGTTTCCCGTGTTCTCGGTCTGTCCCAGTTCGTCGTAGGTATTGGTAAAGTCAGAAAATGCTACTTGTACTTCCTTGGCCTTTTTGCTTCCAAGCAGTGTCAGGGCCGGGTCGTAATCCTTGCCAGTCAACGAATCCTGGTGAGTCAGGTTCCAGCGCCCCTCGGTTTCCTGTTCCCAGCGGTGGCCAACGGTACCAGTGGGTATCTTCAACTTACCGTTCGAATCCATCTGCAGTGGTTTCCATTCACCGTGTTCCTCATCCACAAACGCTTTGATATCGGAGGCGCGCAGGAACCGACCGTTACGATACACTTTGTCTTCTTTGTCCAGCACTACCAAGAAAGGAAGATTGGTGTATCGTTTAACGTAGTCATGAAAGTATTCACACTGCCGGTCGACATAGTATTCCTTCAGAATCACATGGATGCAAGCGTTAAGGAAAGCACCGTCTCTCCCTTCCTTAATCTGTACCCAGAGATCGGCAAACTTAGTAACATCCGAGTAATCGGGTGAGAGGTTGGTAATCTTGCCGCCATTGTACTTGTGTTCGGAAGCGAAGTGAGCGTCTGCAGTCCTGGTCATCGGCAAGTTGGAGCCCATGACTATCCAGTAGGTCCCCTGATACCAGTCGGCACTCTCGGCTACATCGGTCTGGTCCCCCCACATCATTGGCATGATATGTGGCAAGTCGTGGTACCACTCGTAGAATGAGAGCATCACGCCCCCCATCAGGTTATTCCAGCGCTGACCTCCAATGAACGAAACCATGCTCATTGCAGGAATCGGTGAAAAAGCAGCGAGATGGTCCGGGCCGTAGCGTTTGATAGTATGAATCTGGGCCGCAGCGGCAAGCTCAGCAGCCTCGTCCCAGGTGACGCGTTTCCACCCTGCCTTGCCCCGTGCATTCTTGTATGTCTCGGATTTTACAGGGTCGTCAACAATCGAAGCCCAGGCTGCCGCCGGGTTCTGACCATTGCTGCGCGCTTCTTGATAGTAATCCCACAGCACTCCTCTGACGTACGGGTACTTCGGGCGCAGAGGTGAGTAAGGATACCAGGAGGCCGAGATACCTCTCTGGCAACCGCGCGGTTCGTAATTGGGCGTTTCATCATTGATTTGGGGCCAGTCGGTTTTCTGCAGTTCCCAGCAGATAAGCCCATCCTTGACGAAAACTTCCCATGAGCAGGAGCCTGAACAATTAACGCTGTGACTGGTACGGACTGTGCGATCGTATGACCAGCGGTCGCGGTAGAACTGCTCCCAGGTTCGTGATTCGGGAGCAACGCGGAACCAGCGGGCACCATCAAGCTTGTCTGAAGCCATGAATTACTCCCTCCTCCGGCCGCGGGTGACCTTGCGCATGGTATAGCCTGTGATTCCCGCCAGACAGAGCAGCACCAGTGTCAACTCCCATTCGAGCATTTTCTCGGGAGCTTCCCATCCTTTCTCGGCCAGCTTGATACCTGTCGTTCCATCGCTGTTGTATGTGACTGTAATTTTGTTCCATCTATCTTCATCTCCTAGATTGGGTTGACCATCGCCATTGACTGAGTTGACTCGCAGGGTGAAGACCGTGGAGTCTGCGCTACCGGCGGTCCATTGCAGATTCCAGCTGCGCTTCCCGTTCCCTGCTGCGGTGTGATTGGCTTCCTTTCCATCTGCCGTTACGGTCACATCAGAACCAGTGGCTGCCAGAGTTCCAGAATCAACATCGAGGTAGAAGCCTCCCTGTGCAGTGTCTGGATCTTGGTTTTCCTCGGGGCCGCCAGTGAAACTAATACCAATCAGGTAGGTTTCACTAGTGTTATAGCCTCCAACCGGCAGGTCCAAAATGACTTTCACATCAGATGAGGGGTTGGAACCATGGCAAACACATTGGTCATACTCATTGGTACCGCCCTCCTTCCCAATAGCATTCTGAGGGGTGATACTGACCACCACCAGAGCCACCAGCACTATGATTAGGATTGCAGCCGTATTCTGACGCCGTTCCAGTACTGCCAAAGATTCGATTCTGCGAGACTTCAATCGGTGTATGGTGGGGTGCATAGTTCGCCGAAATGTGTTTGAGCGATGTATCGTATAGATGCTATCTATGCAAGTTAGCAACGTATATTTATGCTTTTGGAGAGCCGGCACCGCGCACAACCTCCTATCTTTAAAGCGCTGGCTGGCCTGTTGGCGAATTGGTATGAACTCTGCTCAGTCGGCTATGCGACCGGTGCGTGACCTCCACGGCCGCCCCCTCACCCAGCTGCGGTTCTCGGTCACCGACCGCTGTAACTTTCGTTGTCTCTACTGCATGCCTGCCGACGGGCCGGAGCCCTGTTTCGTCGCGCGCGAAGAGCTGCTGAGCTACGAACAGCTGGCGCGGGTGGTGCGGCTGCTGGTGGAACTGGGCGTCTCGCGGGTGCGATTAACTGGTGGTGAGCCGCTGTTGCGCACTGACCTCGACCGGCTGGTGCAGATGCTCGCGGCGATTCCGGGGCTCGATGACCTGGCGCTCACG
>JASMLC010000001.1:0-42336 GCA_030748895.1 Candidatus Poseidoniia archaeon | reverse complement strand
GCCGCTGTTGCGCACTGACCTCGACCGGCTGGTGCAGATGCTCGCGGCGATTCCGGGGCTCGATGACCTGGCGCTCACGACCAACGGCTACCTGCTCGCCCCGCAGGCCGGGAAGCTGCGCCGTGCGGGGCTCCAGCGGCTCAATCTCAGCCTCGACTCGCTCGACCCGCAGGTCTACCAGCAGCTGAACGGACGCGAGCTGGACGTCGCGCGAGTGCTCAGCGGCATTGCCGCAGCCGAGCGCGCCGGCTTCGGGCCGCTGAAGCTCAACTGTGTCGTCATCCGCGGCGTCAACGACGGTTCGGTGGTAGAGCTAGCGCGCCACTTCCGCGGGACGCCGCACGTGATGCGCTTCATCGAATACATGGATGTGGGCAACCTCAACCGCTGGAGTCCCGAACAGGTCGTGCCGGCCGACGAGATTATCGCCATGATTGACGCCGAAGCTCCCCTCACGCCGGTCACCCCCGAACGGGCCGGCGAAGTGGCGCGCCGCTATCGCTACGTCGAAGGCGGGGGCGAAATCGGCGTCATCGCCTCGGTCACACGCCCTTTCTGCCACGACTGCGACCGGATGCGCATGGGGCCTGACGGACAGCTCTACACCTGCCTCTTCGCCAGCGACGGCCACGACCTGCGACCGTTGCTGACAGCGGGCGCGAGCGACGACGAATTGCGCGCGCGGCTCGCCTCTATCTGGCGTGCGCGCGGCGACCGCTACTCGGAAGAGCGCGCGCTGCTGCCCGAAGGCGAGCGGCCACGCAAGGTCGAGATGTTCCGCATTGGGGGCTGATGGACTCCGCGCTGCTGGTAGCGGGCGGGCGGAGCGGTCGTCTGGGGCAACCCAAACAGTCACTCGAAATCGGAGGTGAAACCCTCGCCGCCCGCACCGCCGCAGTGCTGGCGCAGGTGGTGCAGCGGGTGACGGTCGTGGGGCCGCCGGGCGAGCGTCCCGACTGGGCGCCCGCGGGATGCGACTGGGTGGGTGATCCGGTCCCGCACGGCGGGCCGCTGGTCGGGCTGGCGGCGGGACTGGCGGCGGTACGCGGCAAACTGGTGGCGGTCGCGCCGTGCGACCTGCCGCTGCTGGCACCCGCCACCTACCGTGCATTGCGCCGCGTCGCCGATGACGGCGACGCGGCGGTAGCGACGTGGAAGCAGCCGCAACCGCTGGTGGCGGTCTACTGGCGCGAAGCGGCACTGGCAGCGGCGGAGCGGCTGCTGGCGCAGGGAGAACGCCGCACGCAGCGGCTGCTCAGCGAGCTACCGCATACGCTCGTAGAGCGGCGCGAAGTGGCGCTGAACCTCAATACGCCTGCCGACCTGGAACGCTTTCTCAAGCTGCCGGGCGGCGAGTCGGAGTTTAATAACTGGTCGTCGATCGACCAGCGCTAGGCACATGCTCATTTTCTGGGTGGTTGGCAAGCTCGTCCCG
Organism: Candidatus Poseidoniia archaeon; assembly: GCA_030748895.1. NCBI lineage: Archaea > Methanobacteriati > Thermoplasmatota > Candidatus Poseidoniia > Candidatus Poseidoniia archaeon. Next base: position 40,901 of record JASMLC010000001.1, on the reverse strand, counting down.
CTCTTCGCGCTGCTGGCGCTAGGCTTCCTCGCCGGCCGGCGACTAGGGGTGAAAGAAAAGACATTGCGCGACCTCGGGGGGCTGCTGATTTACCTGCTGGTGCCGGCCAAAATCCTGCTTGCGACCCAGCAGGCGGAGTTCGCCTTGACGTGGGAGCCGGTGCTGGCAGCGGTGGTGGTGGTAGCGGCCTCGACAGCGGTGGCGTGGTGGCTGGCGCGGTGGCTGGCGCTGCCGGCGGCCGCCAGCAGCGCGCTGGTGCTCGGCTCGGGATTCATGAACGCCGGGTCGCTGGGAACTTCGGTGGCGGACCAGTTCTACGGCGAACAGGGATTCCTGCTGGCGATGCTTTTCTACATTACGGTGCAGGCGTTGCTCTACACCGTCGGGCCGGCGCTGGCGGGCGGCGGCCGCGAGCAGCTGCGCGAAGGGGCTGCCGCTGCGCTGCGGCTACCACTCATCTGGGCGCTGCTGCTGGGGCTGGCGCTGAACCGCGCTGGAACGGGGCTGCCGGCGGTGGCCGACGGCACGCTGGAAATCCTGGGCGGGGCGTGGAAGCCGGTGCTGCTGCTGACGCTCGGGATGCAATTGAGCCGCGCGTCACGGCTGGAAAGCGCGGACTTCCGGCGCCTGCTGCCACCGCTGGTGGTCGCCCGTATGGCCACCGGGCTGGCTGCCGCAGCAGCGCTGGTGCTGGCGCTGGGGCTCCGCGGAGAACTGGCGGCGGTGGTGCTGATATCGAGCAGCATGCCTTCGGCCATCACCACTTACGTCGTCGGCGCCTACTGCGGCAGCGACATGCAGCGGCTCTCGCTGGGCATTCTCGGGACTACACTGCTGGCGCTGGTGACTATTCCGCTCGTAGTGCTGCTGGCGGAGGTATGGGCCTGAAGCCGACTGCTATTAACCCGGCCGTCATTATCGGCGGCATGGTCCCACCAAAGGTGCGGCTGCAGCGAGAAGCGTGCGACCCCGCGGAGCTCGCGGCTGCGCTGGGCGGACCGGAAGTCGGGGCGGTGGTGACCTTTACCGGCACCGTCAAAGGCGTGACCGAGGCGGGCGTGGTGGAGCGCATCAAGTTCAGCGCCGACGAACCGGCAGCGCTGGCGCAGATGGAAACGCTGCGCAGCGAGGCGTGCGAGCGATTTGCCATCCACGACGCGGCGCTAGTGCACCGGGTGGGACTGCTCGAGGCGGGCGAGCTGATTGTGGTCTGCTGCGCCGCGGCGGCCCATCGCGCTGACGCCTTCAGCGCCTGCGAGTGGCTCATCGACACGCTCAAGCAACGGGTGCCCATCTGGAAGCAGGAGCACGCCCCGGACGGCACACGCTGGGTCGCGCCGCAACATGAGGTGAACTGTGGCGCGAATGGTTGATATCAGCGACAAGCAGGAAGTGGCGCGACGCGCCACCGCCCGGGGGCGGCTGCGGCTGCGGCCCACGACGGCGGCCGCCATCGCCGACGGCGAAGTCCCGAAAGGCGACCCGTTCGCCACCGGCCGCGTCGCCGCCATCCAGGCGGTGAAGGCGACGCCCGCAATCCTGCCACTCTGCCACCCCTTACCAATCAGCGGCGTGGAGGTAGAATTCACGCTGGAGGGTAACGCAGTGGAATGTCGCGTTACTGTTGCCGCAATGTACCGCACTGGTGTCGAGATGGAGGCACTGACCGGCGTGATGGCGGGGCTACTCTGCGTCTGGGATCTGGTCAAGCCGCTCGAGAAGGATGCTGCCGGGCAGTATCCCGAAACCCGCATCTACGACGTGGAAGTGGTGGAGAAGCTGAAGGGCGGAAAATAATGGGCCACCGCGAGCACCATGCTGCCGCTCCCCGCACGGTCGCGGTCGCGGTGCTGACGCTGAGCGACAGCCGCACCCCGGCGGAAGACCGTAGCGGCGACGCCATCGTCGCACTGCTCGAGGCGGCGGGCCACTCCGTCGCCGGCCGGGTGCTGGTGCGGGAGGACCCACCCGTCATCCGGGCGGCGCTCGAAGCGGCGCTGGCGGGACCGGCGCAGGCGATTATCCTGAACGGCGGCACCGGCATCGCGCCGCGCGATTCGGCGCCCGAAATCATCGGTGCGCTGCTGGAGCGCGAGCTGCCCGGCTTCGGCGAGCTGTTCCGGCAGCTCTCGTTCCACGAAATCGGCGCGGCCGCGATGCTCTCCCGCACGCTGGCGGGCGTCGCGCGCGGCAAGCTGCTCTTTGCATTGCCGGGTTCCGAGGCGGCGTGCCGGTTGGCACTGGAGCAGCTCATCCTGCCGGAGCTGGGACACATGGTGGGGGAGCTGGGAAAGGCATGATTTTTCTCGATAATTATTATAAAAAGGGAGCCTGGGCGCCGGGCCGGAAGGGAGATGGATGATTTCCTTCGGCCAATGGCCAGTGGCCCTGCTGCTGGCAGCCCTGCTCATCCCCCTGGGATACTGCCTGAAATGGAAACAGGAATCCCTGCGGCCGGTGGCCATGCTTTTCGCCGCTGGAGTCCTGATGGTGGTATTGTATCCCCTCACCTTCTTCCTCTCCGAGATACTGGGTGCTCCGGGTTACGGACTGGGCAAGCTGCTGCTCTTCGTGCTGCTGCCCTTAGCTGCTATCTGCTGGGTGGAAAGGCTGGAATGGAGAGAAATGCTCCATCGGACGGGCGTGCGCCGGGCAGGACTTGGCCCCTGGGTCGCCCATGGTCTCAACCGTACCATGCCGTCACTACTCCGGACGGCGCTGGAGGTCTAAGATGGGGTTCAGACCCTTCGACGAGCTGATTTCGCTGGCGCGGGCGCGGGAGCTGGTGCTGGCGGCCGCGCAGCCGCTGGAAGCGAGCGAGGGTGTGGGGCTGGCCGCAGCGGCCGGCCGGGTGCTGGCGACGCCGGTGGTAGCCGACCGCGACGTGCCCGGCTTCGACCGCTCGGCGATGGATGGCTACGCGATGCGGGCGGCTGATGTAGCCGACGCGACGCCTGCGGAGCCAGTGCGGCTGGCGCTGCTCGAGGCGGTCCACGCCGGCCACCTGCCGCGCGGCACGCTTGGCGCCGGCAGCTGCATCCAGGTCGCCACCGGGGCGCCGCTACCGGAGGGCGCGGAGGCGGTGGTGAAGGTCGAGGATACTGCTCGCGAAGGCGATGCCGTGCTGGTGCGCGTCGCGGTGGAGCGGGGCAAGCACGTCGTCCCGCGGGGCGAAGACATGCGTGCCGGCGACGAAGTGCTCTCGCCGGGGATGGTGCTGACGCCGGCCCGGGTGGGGGTGCTGGCGGCGCTGGGGCTGGCGCAGGCGCTGGTATTCCGCCGCCCGCGGGTAATGGTGCTGCCGACCGGCACCGAACTGGTGCCACCGGGCCGCCCGCTGGAAGCGGGGCAGGTGTACGATTCCAACGCCCCCGCGCTGGTGCCGCTGGTACAGCAGGCGGGCGGAGTAGCGGAGCGCACGCCAGTGCTGGGCGACGAGCAGGGAGTGCTGGAAAAGGCGCTCTGTACGGCGGCCGGGAGCAGCGATATCGTGGTGGTCACCGGCGGCTCCAGCGTCGGCGAGCGCGACCTGCTGGCGCCCGCCATGGAGCGGCTCGGGAGCATCGAGTTCCACGGCGTCGCCGTCAAACCGGGGAAGCCGATGCTCTGCGGCCGGCTGGACGGCGCGCTAGTGCTGGGGCTGCCGGGCAACCCGACGTCGTGCCTGCTGACTGCGTGGCTCTTCCTGCGTCCCGCACTGCGCCAGATGGCGCGGCTACCGCCCGACTTGCGACGCTGCCGGACGGCGACGCTTGCCGCCGCCGTGCGAGCGGTGCAGGGGCGCGACCAGCTCATGCTGGTGCGGCTGGAAGGGGCGGGCGACGCGCTGCGCGCCACCCCTTGCTACCGCGGCTCGGGCGCGATTATGTCGATGGCGCTGGCCGACGGGGTGGTGGCGCTTCCGGCTGGCGCCGGCGCCGGTACCGGCGAGCAGGTCGAAGTGGATCTGCTCTAGCCGCCGCTGAAGGGGGGGTAGAGCGCTACCGTGTCGCCTTCGGCCAGCGCGCTGCCGGGCTCCAGCATTTCGGCGCCGCGCGCCAGCAGCAAGCTCTCGCGGAAGGGCGCCAGCGCGGGATGCTCGGCGAGCAGCCGCTCCAGCAGCTCCGCAACGGTGGCGCCCGCTGGCAGCTCCAGCTCGAGCGCTTCGGTACCGAGCCGTTCGCGCAACTGGGCAAATGGTTTGACAGTGAGTCGCATCAGTAGAGTCGCTCCTGCTGACCTGTCTCCCGCAGCCACGCCGCGATGCCGCCCGTCAGGTGGCGCGCTTCGCGGCCCCCTTGCTGTAGCTGCCGCAGCGCCATCGCCGACTGGATGCCGGTGCGGCAGTAGAGCAGCAACTCCCGCTCGCGCGGCAGTTCTCCTTGCCACTGCGCGAGCTGCTTGAAGGGTAGGTGCAGCTCCTCGCCCGGGATGAGCACCAGCTTCCGCTCCCACGGCTCGCGCAGGTCCACTAGCAGCGGCGGCGCTGGACCTTCCAGCGCCGCCTGCAACTCCTCCGGCGCCAACTCTCCCGGCCGGCAGGTGAGCGGCTCCTCCGTCGGCACGGTAATCGTCGGCGATTCGCCGCAGAGCGGACAGTCGGGGCGCTGCGCCAGCGCCACCCGCTGCACCGTCCCCGCCAGGCCATCGAGCAGTAGCAGCCTCGCCTCGCGCGGGCCAATCCGCAGCAGCCACTTCAGTGCCTCAAGCGCCTGCAAGCTTCCCAGTAGCCCCGGCACCGCCCCCAGCACTCCCGCCGTGGCGCAGTCCTCGACCACTTCCGGTGGCGGCGGCCGCGGGAACAGGCAGCGGTAGCACGGCCCCCCCGAAGGGAAGAGCGCCACCTGCCCCTCGAAACGGCGTAGCGCCGCGTGGACCAGCGGGACCCTCACCAGATGGCAGCCGTCGGCGAGCAAATAGCGCGCGGACAGGCTGTCGGTGCCGTCGAGCACCAGGTCGTGCTGTCGCGCCAGCTCCAGCACGTTGGCGGCCGTGACGCGTTCTACCAGCGGCTCGACCCGGATGGCGGAATTCAGCGCGCGCAACCGGGTGGCCGCCACCTCCGCCTTCGGCTGCCCTATGTCGACCTCGGTGTAGAGCGGCTGCCGCTGCAGGTTACTCAATTCCACCCGGTCGTCGTCAACCAGCGTCAGACGGCCGACACCTGCAGCCGCCAGGTATTGCGCGGCCGGGCAGCCCAGTCCGCCCATTCCCACCACCAGCACCCGCGCCGCCTTCAGCCGCTGCTGGCCTTCCAGCCCTGCGCCGGGCAGCATCAGGTGACGGGCGTAGCGCCGCAGCTCGGAATCGGGGAGCACCGCAGTGCGATGCGACAGAGCCATAAGCGGCTTGGGGCCGACTGCGACTAGAAAAGTAATTGACGCAACAAAAAGAACGGACTCGTGAGCGATGCCTGCGCCTCGCGCGACATCAGGCTCTCGGTCAGGACGCGCCGCAGCTCCGCCTTGCGGCGCGCCTTGCCGATGAACCAGTTGAGCAGCCAGCGGTGGCGCGACAGCCGCTGGATTTTGTAGGAATTGCGCAGCTCGTATCCCAGCCGCTTCCAGAGCGCGCGCTGGTAGCGCGCGCCCGCCTCGAGCGGGAAACCGCGCGCGTGTTCCTCGCGGTCGAAGTGGCCCAGCGCTAGCTTGGCCGAGAGCAGCGCGTTGCCGATACCCTCACCGGTAAACGGGTCGACCAGCGAAGCGGCGTCGCCAACCAGCATCGCCCCGGCCGCAAACGCGCGGCGCGGCTGTAGCTTCTCGCCGGGGCGCGGTGAGCCGAGCGGCAGCTGCCAGCCACGGCTGCTCCCCGCGATCAGTTCAGCCTGCGCGAAGCGGTCGCGGAAGCGTGGCACCTCGTTGATGATGTATTCCTGTAGTCCGCGCAGCTTGCGGTCGTGCAGCTCAAGGTCGCGCAGCGCGATGCCGAAGCCGACGTTGCACACTCCGCCACCGACGGGGAAAATCCAGAAGTAGCCCGGCAGCACCCCGTCAATGTAGTGGAACTCGACCGGCCCTGAGTCGGCGGTCGCGCCCTCGACGTTGCGCCAGTATTGCCGGAAGGCGGCGCTGTAGTGCAGCTTCTCGCGGTCGACCATGCGCCCGTCGTAGATCTCCTGCACCACCGCAGTCGCGACCGGACAGCGCACCCCGCCGGCGCCGATAGTGAGTGGCGCGCTGAACGAAAGCGGGCTGGCGCGGTCGCCAGTATCGCCCGCGACGCCGATGACGCGCCGCAAATCCCCCATGCCGGGGCCGGGGTCGGGGCCGTTGGCAGTGTTGTCGAACAGCACCTCGCGCACCGCGAAGCCCTGCACCACCGCGCCGCCCGCCTGCTGCACCAGTTCGACGGCGCGCTGGAACATGATGTAGTCGAACTGGCGCCGCGGCAGCACATAGCCCGAAAGCTGGCCGTCCGACCGCGAAACGCGCAGCTCATCGCCGCGTGGGCTGCTGAAGAGCACGCCGGTGATGCTGAAGTGCGGCGATGCCTCGATGCGCGAGCGCACCCCCAGCTCCTCGACGCGCGCGAGCGATTTCCCGCCGACGGCGTCACCGCAGGTCTTGTCGCGGGGCCATATTGCCTTATCGAGCAGCAGCACCCGCTGGCCCGCCAGCGCCGCGTAGCCGGCGGCGGCCGCGCCGCCGGGACCGCCCCCGACAACGATGACGTCGAAGCGCGACCCGGAAGCGGGCTGCGGACCGCTAGCGACGGGCTGCTCCCAGAAACTGTCGGCCATGAAATTGCGGCAGTCCACGCGCGGCTAAATAGCTGGGGGGAGACGAGCAAAGAATTTTAGATAGCGGAGCGGTCGGCCGGCGTGGCCCCGGACAAGAGCAGCGAAACCGAGAGCTGGCCTGACGGCACCCCAAAGCATGAAACCAGCTACGTTGACGGCCAGCGCCACGGCTGGGAAACCACCTTCCACCCCGACGGCCAGCGCGCCACCCGCCGCCGCTGGGCGCACGGCAGGCCGCTGCCGCCCGGCCAGCAGTGGGACCCGCACGGCCAGCGCCTGCCGGTGAAGCCGGACCTGGCGCGCGACACCTGCATCTTCTGCGGCGCCTGCGTCGGCGTCTGCCCCACCAACGCCATGTTCCTCGAGTTTAATGACCGTGATATCTGGATTGACGAGAACTGTACCGACTGCCTGCTCTGCATCCGCGTCTGCCCCGTCGGCGCGCTGACCTACCCGGCCGAGCCGCAGCGCAACACCACCCGGACTCCCGCATGAGGCGCATAATCGGCGGCGGCCTTTCGGGGCTGGCGGCAGCCGTCAACTTCGCGAAAGAGGGCGAGCGGGTCGAAGTACACGAGGCGCGCCGCGAAGTGGGTGAGCAGTTCCACGCCAACTACCAGGTGCTGCTGAAGGAGCGGCCCGACATGCCGTGGGCCGATTCGACCGCGCCCGCCTACCTGAAGCGCTGGGGGCTAGAACCGAAATTCACTTACCGCGACGCGCAGAAGTTCGTCTGCTGCACACCGACACGCGACCTCACGATTACCATGAAGCAGCCACTGCCGCTCATCCTGCGCGGCGGGGAAGGCTCGCTCGAGCGCGGACTGGCGGTGGAGGCGGAACAGGAAGGCGTCAAGTTCCACTACAAGTCGCGGCCGAAGCCGCAGGCGGGCGACATCGTCGCCACCGGTTCCTACCGCACCGATATGGCCGCCTTCGGCGCCTACTACGAAAATTCGGATTTCCCGCGCGACCAGTTCCTCTACATGCACGACGAAAAATACTCACCCCGCGGCTGGTATCTCTACATCATCCCAATGGACGACGATACCATCAAAGTGATGAACTGCTGCTCGCGTTCGCACACCAGAAAAGTCCGACGACTGCTATATAAAGCGGTGGAGGAGCGCAAGGTGCTGCGCGACATCATCGACGGCGCGAAGCCGACCGGCACCGTCGGCGGTCAGGGTGGCGCCGAGTTCCCGCGCTCGGCAGTGCGCGACGGCGCCTACTACACGGGCGAGGCGGCTGGCTTCCAGGACCCGTGGCGCGGCTTCGGAATGAACTACGCCATCGAGTCGGGCGTGCTGGCGCAGCGTGCGCTCAGCAACGGCGGAAACTACGACCAGATGTGGAAGGCGCAGTTCCGGAACCGCAAGAAGGCGGACATCGCGCGGCGCGGTATCTTCGCGCTGCTCGGTAACCGCGCCTTCGAAATGGCGATGCGCAAGGTGAAAGATGGCGATACCGTCGACTGGGAGAAGATGAACCTGCAGGGCTGGCGCAAGTCGCTGGTCTACAATTCGTTCTACGTCCTCGAGATGGTCAAGAAAGGCATCTGGGACCGCTGGTGAGCCGGGCCGAGGATTTGGCGATACGCGCCACTTCGCTGGCGTGCCTGCTGGCGGGAGTAGTGCTGGCAACCGGGAGTGGCGAATACATCGTGCCAGCCTCAGGCCGTTCGCTCTCGACCCCCTGCGCGTTCGTCTTCTGGATGCTGGCAATCATCTTCTGGGTGCTCGGCACGCGAAGCGAAAACCATACATAGTCGCCGACCGGGGGGGCGCCATCCATGTCTGACCCCGGTGCCGTGCAGCAATTCTACGACTCGCTGGCGGCTTGCCATTCTGCCGCGCGCAAGCAGCTGGGACGGCCGCTGGTGCTAGCCGAGAAAACCCTCTTTGCGCATCTTGCCCCGGGGCAGGAGCTACCGCAGCGTGGTGGGAGCTACGTCAACTTGCGGCCCGACCGCGTCGCTATGCAAGACGCCACGGCGCAGATGGCGCTGCTGCAATTCGCCCTCGCGGGGCGCGAACGGGTGGCGGTGCCGTCGACGGTGCATTGCGACCATCTTATCCAGGCGCGCAGCGGTTGCGATAGCGACCTTGCTGCGGCCAACGATGTGAACGCAGAAGTTTACGCGTTCCTGAAGTCCGCCTCCGCGAAATACGGTATAGGTTTCTGGAAGCCCGGTGCCGGCATTATTCATCAGATAGTCCTAGAGAACTACGCTTTCCCCGGCGGTTTCATGATTGGCACCGACTCTCACACACCTAACGCAGGCGGCTTGGGGATGGTCGCCATAGGCGTCGGCGGTGCCGACGCCATGGAAGTGATGGCGGGACTGCCCTTCAACATCCGCTGGCCGCAACTCATCGGCGTCCACCTGACCGGAGCACTCAGCGGCTGGGCTTCGCCCAAGGACGTTATCCTGAAAGTGTGCGAAACCCTGACGGTCAAAGGCGGCACTGGTCACATCGTCGAGTACTTCGGACCCGGCTGCGAGAGCATCTCCTGCACCGGCAAGGGGACTATCTGCAACATGGGTGCCGAAGTCGGCGCGACCACTTCACTCTTCCCGTTCGACGAACGCATGGCGGAATATCTCGCGGCGACCGGCCGCGGGGAACTAGCGCAGCTCGCCCGCGAGCACGGTGCGGAGCTGCGCGCCGACCCCGAAATCGAGGCGACGGCCGAAAAGATCTTCGACCGGGTAATCGAAATCGACCTCTCGACGCTCGAGCCACTCATCGTCGGCCCCCACTCCCCGGATTTGGCGCGTGCCGTCTCCGGGCTGGGCGCGGAAGCCCGCCAGGCGGGATGGCCTCTCGAGCTTAATGCGGCACTAATCGGTTCATGTACCAACAGCTCCTACGAGGATATGGAGCGCGCCGCCGCGGTCGCCCGCCAGGCGACCGCTCTGGGGCTGCGCGCGAAGGTGCCGTTCTACATCACTCCCGGCTCGGAGACGATTGACCGCACCATCCGGCGCGACGGGCAGATGGCGGCGCTGGAGGCGATTGGCGGCACCGTGCTGGCGAACGCCTGCGGCCCCTGCATCGGGCAGTGGCGGCGCGACGATATCTCCGACGGGGAGGTGAACTCGATAGTCTCATCCTACAACCGCAATTTCAGCGGTCGCAACGACGGTAACCATGCCACGCTCTCGTTCCTCACCAGTCCCGAGGTCGTGACCGCCATGGCTCTCGCCGGTCGGCTTGACTTCGACCCGCTACGCAACGAGCTTGCGGGTAGCGACGGCAAGCAAGTCCGGCTGGCGCCGCCGACCGGTAGCGACCTGCCCGCGGGCGGTTTCAAGACCAGCCTCCGGGGCTTTGTCGCACCGCCTCCCGACGGCTCCGCTGTCGAGCTCGAGGTGGACCCCGCCAGCGAGCGGTTACAGCTGCTCGAGCCATTTGCGCCGCCGGCCGCAGGCGATCTTGAGGGATTGCTGGTGCTGGCGAAGGTTGAGGGCAAGTGCACCACCGACCACATCTCGCCGGCAGGACCGTGGCTGCGCTACCGCGGCCACCTCGACCATATCTCGGGCAACACCTACATCGGCGCCAGCAACACCTTCACCGACGAGCGGGGCATGGCCGTCAGCAGCCTGACGGGCGAGCAGGCACCGCTGCCCGAGGTGGCGCGCGCCTACCATACTGCGAAGCAGGGGTGGGTCGTCGTTGCCGATACCAACTACGGCGAAGGCTCGTCGCGCGAGCACGCCGCGATGTCGCCCCGTTTCCTCGGCTGCCGCGCGATTATCGCACGCAGCTTCGCGCGCATCGCGGAAGCCAACCTGAAGAAACAGGGGGTACTGGCGCTCACCGTCGAGCAGCCGGCCGACTGGGAGCTGGTGCGGGCCGACGACCGGCTTAGCATCTCCGGCCTCAATGAACTGGCTCCCGACAGCCGGCTCACGGTCGCCGTCGCGCACGCTGACGGCACGCGCGATGAATTCGTCTGCCGCCACAGCCTCAGCGAGCAACAAGTGGAGTGGTTCCGTGCCGGCTCGGCGCTGAACTACCTGCGGCAGTCCTAGTCAAGCGCGGCGTGCGCGACGCCCTCGCCGGCGGCGACATGGCCGATCAGCTGCGCCGTTTCGCCTTCGCGGGCGAGCAGTTCCAGCGCCCGGTCGACGTCCTCGGTGGCGACGGCGACGACCATCCCCAGCCCCATGTTGAAAGTGCGATACATCTCTGCCGAAGCGATGTCGCCCTTGCGCTGGAGCCAGTCGAAAGCTGGGGGGACCGGCAGCGGGTTGTCGACGACATAGTGAAAGCCGGGATTCATGCGTGACAAGTTGTCGAGCCCCCCGCCGGTAATGTGCGCCAGCGCGTGCACTTCCACCGCCGCCAGCAGCGCCAGCACCGAACGGACGTAGATGCGCGTCGGCGCCACCAACTGCGCACCGATTTCGGGGTCGCCATCGAACAGCCGCCGGATGAGCGTGTAGCCGTTCGAGTGCGGCCCGGAAGAGGCGAGGCCGATGAGCGCGTCGCCGACGGCAACGCGCGAGCCGTCGATAATCGTCTCGTGCGAAACCCAGCCGACTGCCGTTCCCGCCAGGTCGAAACCGCGCACCAGTTCCGGCACCACCGCGGTCTCACCGCCCGAGAGCGTGCAGTTGGCCTGCCGGCACCCCTCGGCGAGGCCGGCGCCGAGCTGCGCCATCAGCTCCGCGTCAGGCTCCTCGAGCGCGACGTAGTCAACGAACGAGAGCGGTTCGGCGCCGACGCAGATAAGGTCGTTAACGTTCATCGCTACACAGTCGATGCCGACCGTGTCGAGGCTGCCCAGCTCGCGCGCCAGCATCAGCTTGGTGCCGACCCCGTCGGTGCAGACTGCCAGCGCCCCGTTGCCGAGCTGCACCAGCCCTGCAAAGCCGTTCTCCAGCTTGACGGGGGCGCCGTCGCCCTCGCGCGTCGCGCTGCCGAGTTGCGCCACCAGCGCGGCGGTAGCGCGGTCACTAGCGTCGATATCGACCCCCGCCTCAGCGTACGTGCGCGCCATCAGCGGCCCAGTTTCTGGTAGTAGTTCTGCACGACGCGCGAGACCTGCGTGATGTCGGAAATCCCGCGGTCAACCAGCGTCTCGATGATTTTCTGCCGGTTGCGCGCCATCTCGTCGAACTTGGCGGGCGAGACGCCGGCTGCCTTTGCGATGCGCTCGCGCAGCTTGCTCGGGACGCCGGTCTCGACCAGTTGTCCCTTGCCCTGGTCCCAGCGGAAAATCGTGTTGAGCCGCGGCTTGTCACCCTCGAGGCCTGCCATCTCCGAAACTTCGGTGATGCGGCGTACCTGTTGCCCGCCGACGTTGAGCTTGCTCTGCATGATAATCAGGTGCAGCGCGTTGAGCATGATGGGAGGCACCGACATCGGCGGGTTAACCAGCCGCTGCACCGACTCCTGTGCGGTGTTGGCGTGGACCGTGCCCATGCAGCCGTCGTGGCCAGTATTCATCGCCGTGAATAGCGTGCGCGCCTCGGGGCCGCGCACCTCGCCCACAATCAGCCGGTCGGGGCGCATGCGCAACGTATTCTTCAGCAGCGCGTCCATGTCCAGTTCCGGGTCACCCGATTTGGCCGGATTGACCGTCTCCAGCTGGACGTGGTGCTCATGGAGCAGCTGGATTTCGGAGACATCCTCAATCGTAATCAGCCGCACCTGTGACGGGATGAAGAGCCCCAGCACATTCAGTGTCGAGGTCTTACCAGAGGCGGTGCCGCCTGAAACCAGAATGTTGCACGGCGCGGCGCCCATCCCGTCGACGAACATCCACAACAGTGCCGCCAGCCGGGGCGTCAGCGTGCCGAAGCCTATCAGGTCGACGAAGGTAAGTGGGTCCTGCGTCTGCTTGCGAATCGTGAGTGTCGGCCCACCGGGCGACGCGGGCGGTAGCGTGGCGTTGACGCGGCTGCCGTCGGGCAGCCGCCCGTCGAGAAGCAGGTTTTCCAATCCAATCTTGCGCCCGACGTAGGCGGCGATTTTCTGGATTACCTTTACTGCCTCTTCCTCACTCATGCTGATGTTAGTGACGCACATGCCGTGCTGGCGATGGTAGACCATCACCGGCCGGGAGGGGTTGTTGAACATCACTTCCTCCAGGTTGTCATCCTCGAGCAGCGGTCGCAGTGGCCCGTAACTGGTTGAGCGGTTCAGTTTCAGTACGCGATAGACCAGCAGGTCCTGCCCCGCCTGCTCAATGACGTGGGCATTGGGATATTTTGCGATTAGCTTGCCCTGGCTCATAGGAACTCTGCCGGCAGCTTCAGCGCTACTAAAAGCGTGGTGTTGGCAAGCAGCATGTAGAGCGGGATGCGCAGCAGCGCGGTGCGCATCGTCTGCAGGATGACCGACTGCATCAGGACTCCCGCGGCGCCGAGCACCATTACGTAGAGCAACAGCATCTGGTTCAGGCTCCCGAGTTCGATTACAAGCTGGAAGCTACCGACGGTCCCGGAGCCAAAGACGGCGACGATGAAGCCGAGCAGCGCAGGACAGATGAGCGCGCCCGACCAGAGGATGAAATCTGCAGTGCCCTTGGTCTTGGCGATGCGTTCTTTGCGCAGCAGGTATATTTCCCAGAACTCCTCCGAGAGCAGTTCGAGCGTCTCCGAGAAGCTGCCCGAGGAGACCAGCGCCACGTTGAGGATACTCACGACGCGCGAAATCATCGGCGAACGGCTGCGCTCTGCGAAGTCCCGCATCGCCTCGGTGAATGAAGTGTCATGCATCTCCGTGACCGCCTGCCGCAGCATCTCGCCCATGCGGTCGCTGCGGGCGCTGGCAACTGCGTCAAGCGCCGACTCAACTCCCATCCCGGCGCGCAGGTTCTCCGCCAGCTCCCCAAGCACCTCGGGCCAAACGTTCTCGAGCTCGGTACGCTCGGCAAAGAGCCGCTTCAGCGGCAGATAAATGATGTAGCTCCCGACCGCCCAGAGACCCAGCGCGGTCCAGACCAGTGCCCCGATGGCTGACGGAATCCCGTCAATGCCAGCGAAGAAAGGGTCCAGCATTTCGTGCAGACTCATATCTTCGGCTCCTGCGAGCGGGTGCGCACAATCAGCCCTGCAATCGCCAGCATCGCCAGCAGGAACAGGATGGGCGTGCAGGCGGGTGGCATCCGCGGCATATTACCGCCAAACGCCCCGCCAGCGCCGCCAACCAGCGCGTCAATCACAGCCATAATCACGACGATAATCGGCACCAGCACCGATATTATCAGGAACTGCTCGGAGACCGCGCTGAGGGATTCAACGAACGCCTGCAGCTCGACGCGGCGCGAGCGGGATTCCTTGTCAGCAATCGAGCGCAACCGGTCGATAACGTTGGTGTCCTGCTCAATGGACATCGCCAGCACCGAGAGCGTGCGCCGCAGCCCTGCCGACGAGGTAGCGCGCATCTGATTCCGCACTGCCTCGCCCAGACCAGCACCGCTGTCAACTGCCTTGAAAATTCGCCCGAACTCGATCGAAAGGTCGCCGTAGTCTTCATCGGCAACGTGCTTCATCGCCTCTGCGATGCCGACACCCGACTGCAACAGCACCTCCATCGCCCGGATAGCGTACAGCAGCTCTTCGTCGACGTTCCCCAACGGCCGGGCGAGCCACTCACGCTATAAGGGTTTTACGCGCTGCCCGCCTGCGCTCGTCAGGGGTGCGAGCGCGGGGGCCGGAGAACCGGCACGCGCGGCCACCTGCAAAGCGATGAGCTGCAAGAAAGTAACGACCGTCGACGAATATATAAAAGAAGCTGAGCTATTGCTGCGGCCGCTCTGCGAGCGCGCGTGCGACCTGCTGCGCTCCGCAGCACCCGGCTTGCGCGAAGGCATCAAGTGGGGTGCTCCCAACTGGTCCGGCAACGGCAACGTCTGTGGGCTGGGCGCCTTCAGCCAGCACGTGGACCTCTTCTTCTTCTTTGGCGCCCGACTGGATGACCCACGCGGACTGCTCGAAGGAACGGGAAAGGGAATGCGGCACGTCAAGCTCTTCCCGGGGGCGGAAATCGACGAGAGCGGTATCCGCGAGCTCACCGCGCGCGCGATCGCACTGGATGCGGGAAGCGGCTAGAGCCGCACGCCTTCCAGCTCACGCCGGAAGGTCAGTGCGCCAGTGTAGAACGAAAAGACCATGCTCCACTCACAGAGCGCCATCAGGTTCAGGTAGAGCGACCGCTCATCGCCAACCATTGGTGGATTTTCCATACGATAGAAGAACCCCTCGCCGTCCGCCACCAGTTCCTGGCTGTCGAGCGCGCTGAAGACTAGCATGAACAGGTAGAATAGCCAGCCCGCAAAGACTGCGTATCGCCTGACGGTGTGGCTCCGACCTGACTTTTCAAGCAGCCGCCAGGCGAAGGTGCTCCAGAGCAGGAACGAAGTGAAGAACAGCAGCGCCGCAGCACCGTGCAACAGGGCGTAGCTGTTCCAGTGGAAGTTGACCGTGATAATCCCACAGACGCCCCCGAAAGTCGCCAGTGCCCGCGCCATATCGTTCCACGACTCCCAGTTGCCTCCAAGCGCCTGGGCCTGCGGCGCGAAAACGCGGTGGAACACCTGCGCCAGCAGGATGAACGAGAAGATGCTAATGGCGAGCCCGGGACCGTAGAAGCTGGACTCCGGTCCGGCGAAGGGCATTTCGGAAATAATCGGGATGAAAGGCGCTACGCGCCCACCAGTCGTGCCGACAACGTAGGTCGCGACGAGCGTCACTATTCCCAGGCCGACGCTGAACTCGAGCAGCCGCTTCGCGCTGATGGAAGTGTCTTCAGCCATTCAACACCGCTTGCGCTGCCGCCAGCCTCGCAATCGGCACGCGAAACGGCGAGCAGGAGACGTAGTCCATCCCGGCCGCGTGGCAGAAGGCGACCGACGCGGGGTCGCCTCCGTGCTCGCCGCAGATGCCAATTTTCAGGTCGGGGCGGGTTGCGCGGCCGCGCTCGATACCGATTGTGACCAGTTCGCCGACTCCTGCATCGAGCGTCGCGAACGGGTCGGCGGGCAGGATGCCCTGGCCGACGTACTCGGGCAGGAAGCCGCCGCTGTCGTCGCGGCTGAAGCCGAAGGTCATCTGCGTCAGGTCGTTGGTGCCGTAGGAAAAGAACTCAGCGGTCTCGGCAATCCTGCCGGCGACAAGCGTCGCGCGCGGGATTTCAATCATGGTCCCCACCAGGTAATCCAGCTTGCAGCCGTGCTCCGCCTCGACCGCGTCGGCGACACGCCGCACGAGCCGGTCCTGATGCACGAATTCCGCCTCGGCCGCGGTCAACGGCACCATGATTTCCGGCAGCGCCGCGACACCCTCGGCCTGCAGCTCCGCGGCAGCAACCAGCACGGCCTTCGCTTGCAGCTCGGTGATTTCGGGGTAGGTAACTCCCAGCCGCACGCCACGGTGCCCCATCATCGGGTTGGTCTCGCGTAGCTGCTCAGCGCGTCGCGCCAGCTCGGCGCCGTCGATGCCCAAAGCATCGGCGAGTTGCGCCTGCCCCTGCGGCTCGTGCGGGATGAACTCGTGCAGCGGCGGGTCCATCAGCCGGATGGTTACCGGCAGCCCCGCCATCGCGCGCAGCGTCTCGCGGATGTCGCCCTTCATGTGCGGGTAGAGCTCGTCGAGCGCCGCCTGCCGCTCCATCGGGGAGCCGGCCATAATCATCTTGCGCAGGTGGAACAGTGGCTCCTCGGAGCCCTCGCCGTAGAACATGTGCTCGATGCGGAACAGCCCGATGCCTTCGGCGCCGAAATCGAGCGCGCGCTGCGCGTCGGCCGGCGTGTCGGCGTTGGTGCGCACCTTCAGCCTGCGATGCTGGTCGCAGAGCGAAAGGAAATGAGTCATGTATTCGCTCGAAGCATCGGTCTCGATTAGCGGCAGTTCGCCCTCGTAGACCTTGCCGGCGGTGCCGTTGAGCGTCACTGTATCGCCCTCCGCAACGGTGTGGCCCCCGACGGAGAATCGCCTAGCGGGGGCGTCTATTTCCAGGTCGCCTGCGCCGACGATGCAGCACATCCCCCAGCCGCGCGCGACCAGCGCCGCGTGCGAAGTCATCCCGCCGCGCGCGGTCAGGATTGCCACGGCGGCGCGCATGCCGGCGACATCCTCGGGGTTAGTCTCCTCGCGCACCAGCACCACCTGCTCGCCGCGACCGGCCCACTCGACCGCATCGTCAGCGGTGAATACCACGCGCCCGGTCGCACCGCCCGGGCCGGCCGGCAGGCCGCTCGCGAGCAGCGTCGCCACTTTCTCGGCATCGGGGTCGACGATAGGGTGCAGCAGCTCGTCGAGTTGCGACGGGGTGACGCGCATCACCGCTTCTGCGGCCGAAATCTGCCCCGACTGCTCCATCTCGGCCGCCATCCGCACCGCGGCGGGGCCGTTGCGCTTGCCGATGCGGCACTGCAGCATCCACAGGCGGCCGGACTGGATGGTGAACTCGATGTCGAGCATATCGTGATAATGCTTCTCGAGCGAGCACTGGATTTCATCCAGCTCGCCGTAGGGGACAGGATGCACGTCCTCCAGGCTGGGCAGATTGCCCGAATACTCGGTGCGGCTGTGGCTGTTGAGCGGATTGGGGGTGCGGATGCCGGCGACGACGTCCTCGCCCTGCGCCTGCGCCAGCCACTCGCCGTAGAAGGCGTTCTCGCCGGTGGCGGGGTTGCGGGTGAACGCAACGCCGGTCGCCGATTCCTCGCCAAGGTTGCCGAAAACCATCGCCTGCACGTTGACCGCGGTGCCCCACTCGTCGGGCAGTCCCTCGATACTCCGGTAGGCAATGGCGCGCTTGCCGTTCCACGACAGGAAGACAGCGGTAATCGCGCCCCAGAGCTGCTCCCACGGGTCCTCCGGGAACTCCTTCCCGAGGACTTCCAGGACTTTAGCCCGGTACGTAACTACGAGTAACTTCAAGTCGTCTGCTGAAAGGTCGGTGTCGTCGGTGACGCCCCGCTTTTCCTTGAACTTTTCCAGCTCGTGCTCCAGCTGCGCCCGAATACCTTCGCCTTCGGCCGGCTCGATTCCAGCCGCCTTTTCCATCACCACATCGGAATACATCTGGATTAGCCGCCGCTGCGCGTCGTAGACGAAGCGCGCGTCGCCGCTCTCCGCAATCAGCCCTTCGCGCGTCTCGTCGTTCAGCCCGACGTTGAGCACCGTCTCCATCATCCCCGGCATCGACGCACGGGCGCCGGAGCGCACAGAGACGAGCAGTGGCTGTGCGGGGTCGCCGAACTCCAGCCCGAGCTCCGCTTCGACGGCAGCGAGCGCCTTGCGTACGCTGCTGTCGAGCGCCTTGGGGTAAGTGCGGTCGTGGTCGTTGAACCAGTTGCACACCTCGGTCGTAATCGTAAAGCCAGGCGGGACCGGGATTCCCAGCTGTGCCATCTCGGCCAGGTTGGCTCCCTTGCCGCCGAGCAGGTTCTTCATTGTCGCGTCGCCGTCGGCACTGCCGCCGCCGAACGAGTAGACTGCCTTCTCTTTCATACGCCTCGACGGCGCAGTCGACCCCCATAAAAGGATTTATTCTTTCAGGGCGGCAGCCGGGTCGTGGAGCGTCCCGAGCAGCGGCCAGCCGGTCCAGAGCAGCAGCTCGTCCAGCTCGAGCAGGATGCGGTAGAGCAGGTCGTAGCCCTCAACAGCACGGTCAACCAGGCAGGGGTCGCAGTCGTCGCCCAGCCACTCCGCCAGCCGCCCGGCCCCGGGAAGCTCGAGCGCCCCGGCCACGCGGGAAACCGCTGCCAACCGGCTTCGCAGCAGCCGCAGGAACGGCTCGTTGTCGCGCAGCGCCAGCGTGACCTCGCTGATGCGCGTCGGCTCCCCGTCGAAGAGCGCCGCGAAATCCTGCTCGCCCAGGCTCTCGCGCGCCAGCCGCAGCAGCAGCTCGAGCACCTGCTGCTGCTGCGCCGGCTTCACTCGCCCTCCAGTAAGCTGTGCAGCCGGGCGAGTATGCGCTCGATATCGGCCGGCTCCGCAAGGGCGCGGTCCTCGTCGAGGACCGTGCCCGGTGCGAGCATTTCGAACGCACTGACGCCCGGCAATTCCCACGCTTCGCGGCTGCCGTCCGGCCAGCGGCTGGCGACAAGCAGGCAGGGCGTTTCGGGACAGGTCCCGCGCAGGTGCGCCAGTAGCGGCGCGACCGACTCCGGTCCCGCCGCCGCGGTTGCTATCAGCAGGAACGCGTCGGCTGCGCGCAGCCAATCGGCCCAGCGCGCGCCCAGCGCGGTCGGCTCGTCGATTTCGTAGAGTTGCAGGGTGCGACAGCTACAGGCATGGTCAAGGAACATCTCCGGCACGCCGGGCGGGGGCGCGAAGGATGCCTGCTCCGGCAGCGAACGCATCAGCGTCGACTTGCCGGCGCCCATCGGCCCGGTCACCATCACGTAGCTCACGTTCGCCTCCGCAGGGGCCGCAGCTCCTTGAACATCCCCATCAGCGTCTCGTAGTCCCATTCGTCAATCTCGCCTCGCACCAGGATGCGGCGCAGTGTCGTCTCGGCGCGCGGCAGCCGCCGCTCGGCGAAGCGGCTTGCCCGCACCGCCTCCATGATGCGCTCGACCAGCAGGTCCACTTCCCGACGGGGAATCAGGTCGGGGCGATAGGGGCGCTGGAAGACGTCGCGACTGAACAGTTCGTAGAGCAGAATTCCGACGGCGTGCGACAGGTTCAGGACCGGATACTCCGGGCTGGTCGGCACCTGCACGGTCAGGTCGCAGAGCGCCAGCTCGGTGCGGTCAAGCCCGTGATTCTCGCGCCCGAACACCAGCGCCGGCTCACGGCCGTCGAGCAAGTCGGGCAGCTCCCGGACCGAGTGCGGCTCGCGCTGCCAGCGACTGTCACCTTCGGGGACGATGCCGCTGGTCGCGACCGAGAGCGGCGCATCAGCCAGCGCTTCGGCGAGCGAATCGACGCGCCGCGCGGATTCGAGCAGTGGTCGCCCCGCCTTGGCACGCGCCATGGCGTCGTCGTCAATCTCGCAGCCACCGACCAGCAATAGCTCGCGGCAGCCGAAATTGGCCATCACTCGCGCGACGGCGCCGACGTTGCCGGGATGCTGCGGCTCGACGAGTACGATAGTCGCCACGGGTCGCGAGCGAGCGGCGCGTAATAGGGTTAGCCCGCCGGAATTCCTAATAGACCCGGGACGCTCGCCCCTCCGTGAAGATTTTCCACTGCGCAGACACCCACTTGGGATACCGTGCCTACAGCCGCCACGTCCCCGAAGGCGAACCCGACGCGGGGCTGAACCTGCGTGAGGCCGATGTTTACGCGGCGTGGGACCGGCTGATTGAGGCGGCCATCGCCGCCAGACCGGACGTGGTCATCCACGCCGGCGACCTGTTCGACCGGGTGCGGCCGAGCAACCGCGCCATCGACCGTGCGCTCGGGGGGCTGCACCGGCTCTCGCAAGCGGGGCTCCCGACAATCATCGTCGCCGGCAACCACGAGACGCCGCGGCTGCGCGAGACCGGCCACGTCTTCCGGCTTTTACGGCGGATTCCCAACATCCACCCGCTCTTCGCGGGGAAGCCCGAGCAGGTCGCCATCGGCGACCTGCTCGTTACGGCCGTGGCGCACTCGGGCCAGCTGGCGGAGCGCGTCGGCGAGGCACGGCCAGACCCCGACGCGGAGCTGAACCTGCTCGTCACGCATGGCGCCGTTTCCGGAATCAAGGAGTTCCGCAACAGCGAGCTGAACCAGGCGGCACTCCCCGACGCGACGCTACAGGGCGGCTGGGACTACGTCGCACTAGGGCATTACCACGAATTCACCGCGCTGGGGCACAACACCTGGTATTGCGGCTCCAACGAACGCTTCTCCTTCTCCGAGGAAAAAGAGCCGAAAGGCTACGCTATCGTCGAGCTGCCCGGCCCGCAGGTCGAGCACCACGAAATTGCGTGCCGACAATTCGTTACATTAAGTTATGACTGCCAGGACATAGCTGCTGGCGGTGGCGGGGAGGGGCTGACCGAGCGGCTGCTCGCACAACTCGAGGCGACCGCCCCCGACGACAAGGTAGTCCGGCAGCGCATCTGGAACGTCTCGCGTGAGGAGTGGGCGACGGTTGACCGGCGGGCGCTGCTGCATGCTGCGGGCGGCGCCATCAACTACGCGCTAAACCCCGAGTTCAGCGACACGACCGTCGAACTACAGGCGGCGCCCGAACTGGGAACGCTGCTGGAGGAGTTCCGCGACTACCTGACTGGCCAGCCCCTGCAAAAGCCGGCCGACCGCGACTGGCTGCTGGAGCACGCCGCAGAACTGCTCGGGGGCAACCAGTGAGGCTGCGCTCACTAGCCATCCGCAACTACCGTTCCATCCGTCGCCTGCAAGTGGAGTTCCCCGACGGGGTGCTCGGCATCGTCGGCCACAACGGCGCCGGCAAGTCGTCGCTGCTCGAGGCGGTCGCGTGGGCGCTCTACGGGACACCAGCGGTGCGCACGCGGGCGGAGGCGGTCGCCACCATCGGCGCCAGCGACCCCTGTCGGGTGCGGCTGGAGTTCGATCTTGGCGGCGAGGCATTCCGGCTCGAACGGGTGCTGAAGCCGTCATCGACGACCGCCGAGCTGGCGCGCGGTGACGAGCTACTGGCCGAAGGTGCGCGCGAGGTCGCCGACTACGTCGCCGAGCGACTGCTGCGGATGGACTACCAGACTTTCTACGCTTCGATTTTCACGCGTCAAGGCGAGCTGGACAAGTTCGTCAGCATGTCGAGCGAGCCGCGGCGACAGGCGGTTGAGCGGCTATTGCGGATTTCCGACGTCAGGGAAGCGGGCCAGCGAGCGCGGCAGCAGAAGCGCGACCTGGGCAACCGGCTCGAGGGACTGCGCAGCCAGCTAGTCGCGCGCAACGGCGAGCCGCTCCAGCCGCGGCTCGCGGCGGAGCTGGCCGCGCTACAGGAGCGCTCGGCAGCGCTCGGTAAGGCGGGCGAGCCGCTGGAAACCGCGCTGGGAACGGCCACGCAACAGGACGCGCAGGCGGTCAAGGCGTGGGAGCAGGCGGAGGCGAACGCCGAGCAATATCGCGCTGCCGAGAAGCGTCGCGACGCGGCGCAGAGTGCGCTGAAACTGGCTGGAGAGCGGCTGCAGAATGCGCAGAAATCTCTTGACAATAGCTATAAAAAAGAAAAGGAAGCCGTTGAGCTCCGCACGGCGACCGCTGCCAGCGACGCTCCCGGGAAGCTGGCGGCGCTGCGGGAAAAGCAGGCTGCGGTCGAAAAAGAGCTACAGGAACTCGCCGCCGGGAAGGGGAAGCTGGATGCCGCGCTCGCGGCCAACGGCCGCGAGCTGGTGAACGGACAAAAACACCTGCGAGAGATTCACGAACTGGGCGCCGAGAGCGAATGCCCTACCTGTGAGCGGCCGCTCGGCGAGCATGGCGCGGCGCTGATGGAGCGCATCGCGGGCGAAATCGGGGCGCTCGAGCAGCAACAGCGGGAAACGCGCGCGGCGCTCGAAGCGCTGGCGCAAACTCGCGAGGCGACCGCCAGCCGCAGGGCGGCGCTCGGCAAGCAGGAAGAGAAGCTGCGTGGCGCGGAAGCGGAGCACGCGGCGCAGCTGGCGCGGCTGCGCGACCTTGAGCAGGTACTGGCGCGCAAGCCCGAGCTGGAGCAGCAGCTGGCCGAGCTACAGACGGGAGAGCAGGCGGCCCGCACCGAGCAGGAAGCGGCGCACGCGGCGCTCACGAAGCTGGAATTCGACCCGCAGGCGCACGCCAATGCGCGGCAGCAGCGCGAGGCGGTGGCGGCCGCGCTGTCGGAGGCGAAGCTGGCGCTCGAACGGCATCGCGGGGAGCTGAAGGCGCACGCCGGGAAGCTGGAGGCGAAGCAGGCCGAGCTGGAGCGAGTCGAGCGCGCACAGGCGCAAATCGGCGACGCCGAGGCGGAGCTGGAGCGGTTTGGGCTGCTCGAGCAATTGCTGAAAGGCTTCCGCTCCCACATCACCAGCCGCATCGCCCCGACGCTGGCGGCGCACACTTCGCGCCGGCTGGCGCAGCTCACCGACGGGCGCTACACGCAGGTCGAGATTGACGGCAGCGACTACAGCCTGAAGGTGTTCGACGGGGTCGAGGCGCACTCGCTCGACCGCTTCTCGGGCGGCGAGGCTGATGCATTCAGCCTCGCCTTGCGGTTGAGCATCTCGCAGCTGCTGTCCGAGCGCGCCGGGACCGAGATGGGGCTGGTGGTGCTCGACGAGGTGCTCGGCTCGCAGGACGAGCTGCGGCAGCGGCGGGTGCTGGAAGGGCTCGAGCGCATGGCACGGTCAGTCGGACAGGTCATCCTGGTGACGCATATCGAGTCCGTCAAGGACCACCTGCCCCATGTGTGGGAACTGGTGCTGGACGAAGAGCGGGGAACCGTGCTGCGGGAACTATAGCTCCTTCATCGCCTGGACCAGCTGCGTCATCATTTCCTTGCCGTCGCCGAAGAGCATCATCGTATTGTCCTCGTAGAACAGGTCGTTGTCGACGCCGGCGTAGCCGACCGAGAGCGAGCGCTTGACCATCACGACCACGCGCGCCTTGTCGACGTCGAGGATGGGCATCCCTGCCAGCGGCCCCTCGCCGCTGCGCGCGGCGGGGTTGACGGTGTCGTTGGCGCCGACAACCAGCACAACGTCGGTGTCGGCGAACTCGGAGTTGATGTGCTCCAGCTCGATTAGCTGCTCGTACGGCACGTTCGCCTCGGCCAGCAGCACGTTCATGTGGCCCGGCATGCGCCCCGCGACCGGGTGGATGCCGTACTTTACTTCGCAATTGCGCGCCTCGAGAATTTCGGCGAACTCGCGCACCTGGTGCTGGCACTGCGAGACCGCCATCCCGTAGCCGGGAACGATGATACACTTGGAAATCCCGTCGCAGAGCATCGCGACTTCGTCGGGGTCGCTGCCGACTTTCGTGCGGGTGACCGTTTCGCGGTCGCCGCTGCCGCCGAACGCCTTGAAGAGCACGTCGCGCAGCTCACGATTCATCGCCTTGCACATGATGAAAGTCAGGATGAGCCCCGCCGCGCCGACCATCGAGCCGGCGATAATCAGCACGTTGTTCATCAGCACGAAACCGGTGAACGCGGCGGCGATGCCGGAGAGCGAATTGAGCAGGCTGACGACGACCGGCATGTCGGCGCCGCCGATGGGGAGCACGAACAGGATGCCGAGCAGCGATGCGCAGCCAATCAGCCCGTAAATCCACTGCGCGTTGGTTGGCTCCTGGATTGAGAGCCAGATGAATGCAAAGCAGGCAATGAGCAGCAGCACCTTGACGGCGTTGAGCCACGGCGGTCCCCAGGTCGGGAACCTGACCCATTTGCCGCCCGGCAGGCTGAATCCACCCTTCAACTTCATCATCGCGACCAGGCTGCCGGAAAGCGTAATCCAGCCGACCAGCCCCGCAAGGCCAATCGCTATCCAGAGTACCCAGAGCGTGGTATCATCTGACGGAATTCCGCCAAGGAGGTCCCCGCCTGGTCCGGCATCAATACGCTTGAGCACTTCCGAGAGCGCGACCAGCGCCGACGCACCGCCGCCGAAGCCGTTGAAGAGTGCGACCATCTCCGGCATGCCGGTCATCTCGACACGCAGCGCCATCCAGGTGCCGATGACGGCGCCGAGCGCGAGCCCGCCGATGATGAGCTCCCAGCCGATGATACCGGTCCCAGAGTCCTCTATACGCGCTAGCGTGACAATAACAGCGAGCAGCATCCCGCTCGCGCCGTAGAGGTTCCCCGTCGGTGCGGTGCGCGGGTGGCTCAGCTTCTTCAGCCCCAGAATAAAGAGCAGCGCCGCCACAAGGTAGCCGATGTCCCAGATTGCGGCGTCTATCACTTGCGCCTCCGGCCGGCAATCATCTGCAGCATGCGGTTCGTCACGAGAAATCCGCCGACGGCGTTAATCGTCGCCAGCACCAGCGCCACGAACGCCAGCTTCGCCGCCAGCGGCGCGTTGCCGTCGGTGAGTGCGACGTTGCTCAGCAGCAGCGCGCCGACGACCGTGATGCCGGAAATCGCGTTCGCGCCGCTCATGAGCGGGGTGTGCAGTGTCGGCGGCACCTTGCTGATAAGCTCGAATCCCAAGAAGATGGCAAGCACGAAAACAGTCACCGCCGCGACCAGCGCCGCCAGCGTCAGCTCAATCATCCTGCCGCCTCGCGGAGTCGCGACTGCGCGGCGTGGATTTCGCCAGCGTGGGCGACCAGCACGCCGCCCATACCGGGGACGTGGAACGCATCGCCTTGCGGGGCTCCGACCAGGATTTCGTCCTCGAAATCCGGCGCCAGCTTCCCGTCGCTGACCAGCGCTGCGGCGAAGCTCGTCAGGTTATTGGCGTAGAGCAGCGACGCAGTGTGCGGCACCGTCCCGGGCAGGTTGGCTTCGCCGATAATCGTGACGCCGTGCTTCACCACCGTCTTCCCGGCTTCGGAGAGGTCACAGTTGCCGCCGCTGGCGGTGTTCATATCGACGACGACCGCGCCCGGTTTCATCGCCTCGACCGCGCTGGCCGGGACGGTAATCGGTGCCGCGCGGCCAAAGAGCCGCGCGGTGGTAACCACCACGTCGGCGTCGCGCGCGACTTCGCAGACGGTGTCGTTGACCTTCTGGATGAACTCGGGCGTCAGCGGCTTCGCGTAGCCCGACTCGTCCTCGAAGTCCTCCATACCCTCGACGAGGATGAACTTGCCGCCCAGCGACTCAATCTGCTCCTTGGCGGCGAGCCGCACGTCGCTGGCCCACACCACCGCGCCGAGTCGCTTCGCGGTCGCAATGGCCTGCAACCCGGCAACCCCAGCGCCCATCACGACATACTTCGCCGGCTTGACCGTGCCGGCCGAGGTCATCATCATCGGAATCATGCGGCCCACTGCTGCGGCGCCGAGCAGCACCGCCCTGTAGCCGGCGAGATTGTCCTGGCTCGAGTTGACGTCCATCGACTGCGCGCGTGAGAGCCGGCGCGGAATCATGTCCATGCTGAAGAGCGTCAGCCCCGCCGCCGCCATCGCGCCGACCCGCGCGGTGTCGCGGAACGGGTCGGCGATGCACGCCAGCATCTGCCCCGCCGCCATCGCGCCCCAGTCCGGCACGTTGATGGCGATGACTAGCTCGCAGCCGAGCGCGTCGGCGGCGCTGCCGAGCGTCGCGCCCTTGGCAACATACGCGTCGTCGCCGTAGCCGGCGGCCGCGCCGGCGCCCTTTTCGACGACGACCTCGAACCCCAGCTTCGCCAGCTTGGGGACGACGTCGGGCACCATCGCCACGCGCGTCTCGCCTTCCGGTTCCCGGGGAATTCCTGCCAGCATTACGTCACCCAATTATGCCTCGCCGTCCCCTGTGGGGACGGCCGGTGGCGGCGCCACCCGGGGAGATGCTAAAAGGGTAACCCGGAGCCATCAGTCAAGGTAGGTATTCAGCACCGGCTTCTCGTCAAGGTGGAAGAACATGTAGAGCGCCCACCAGGTGATAATGTCCAGCGAATTGACGATGTTTTCTTCTCCGGTGGCGTTGTTGCCGTAGGGGCGGGCCGGTTCGGAGTTATCCATCCACTCGGTCATCTCCTCGAGCGTGTCGCAGGTCTGGTGGTAGCACCAGTAGCCGTCAACCAGCCCGCCGTAGCCGAGGGTGATGGTGCCCAGATTTTCCTGGAAGGAAGCGTGGTCGCTGCGGGCCGTGGTGTCTTCGTAGACGATAACCTCGGGGCGCTCCTGTCGCAGCCAGACATCGTATTTCCAGGTTGACGCGGCGTCGCTCGCGTTGCCGACCAGTACGTCCATCTGCGCCGAGACGTTGATGGCGTCAGCGCCGACCCAGCGCGCCAGCTGCACCATGCCGGGCTGGTTGACCGCGTCGTAGTCCTCCGACGGCCCGATGTAGAGCCGTAGTGGCCAGATTTCGGTATCCTTGGGGTAGCCGGACTCCGCCGGCTGCGGGTCCGGGTCGCCGTGCGGGGCGCCGCCTCCGCCGGGCCAGTTGACCCCCGCCATGTCGAGGTTGACGTAGTTCGTCACGGTGACTTCGGGACGGTCGCCCTTGACGTAATGCTCGGTCCAGTAGTCGCTGCCGCGCTTGCCCCCCTCCTCGCCCGACCAGAGGCAGAAGACCATCGTGCGGCGGCTGGCGAAGTCGCTCATCGCCTCGGCCACGTTCAGCACCATGCTGGTGCCGGCGGTGTTGTCGTACGCGCCGACGCGCGTGCCGTAGCTGCGGCTGCCGGTGACGTGTGGGTCGAGCAGCCCGGCGTTGGTTGGCGGCGCGACGTCGAAATGCGCGCCGAAGACGAGCCACTCGTCGGGGTAGAGCGTGCCGTAGCGGTAGCCGCAGATGTTGTACGCCTCCGGGTTCTGGTTGCCAAAGATGTCGGTGAACTCGAAGCGGTGCGCCTGCACCTCGAGCCCGTAGGATTCAAGCTCGCGAATCAGGAACTGCGCCGCGTCCTCGTAGGCGTGGTTACCCTGCCCCGCCCAGCGGTCCAGGTAGCCCGCCGCCCCGTCGTAGGGGTCGGGCGCCAGCGTGTCGTCAGTTATCTTGCGAATCGTGTTGAAGACCGAGCGTCCATCGACGACCCCGGTCGCAAAGCGACCGCCCTCTTCCAGCGCATACGCGGGCGACTGCGGCCGCACGACCGGGACGCGCAGCGGGACGACGCGGCCGGCGCCGCTATCGCGCGATGCGTTGAGCGCGTCAAGCCCCGCCGCCTGCGGGACGCGCTCGACCATCGTCGCCGCAGGCATCCCGCGCGCGACCCACGCCTCCCAGCTCTCACCGGGGTCGCGCGCCGGCCAGTGCTGGCGGCCGCTCTCGCCGATGAACAGCCAGGCCGAGTCAATTCGCGGCGGCGCGAGCACCTGCAACTGCACCGTCTCGCCCAGCGCCAGGTCGACCACGGTCGAGTTCTGGATGTAGCCGGTCGCCGGGTTGAGCAGCAAGTAAGGAATGTAGACCGCCAGCGTCTGCCGCGCGGTCAGCACCAACGGCTGAAACTCGCCGCCGGTCAGAAGCTGCGGCGCGACCTGCAGGTCGTCGGCAGAGAGCGGTCGCGCCTCGTCGCTGTCGAGACAGCCCGCCAGCGCGGGGAGCAGGAACAGGAACGCGGCCGCCAATGGCTTTAGCATCAGCCCGCCAGTCCGGCAGCGCATAAAGCCCACCGCGCGTCGAGACTGCGCATTGCGCCGCCGTTCACTCGCCCACACAGGCAGGATGGCGGCACTGCGGCGGCAGGAAGTAGTGCTCCGCGGCCGGGTCGACGACGTCGACGCGCAGGACGCTGCTGGCCCCGAGTTCAATAGCGACCGGTGCCGACGTGGATGCTGGCAGGTAGCCGTCACCGGTTGAGCGCAGCGAAAGCTTCAGCGTGTGGCCCTGCGGGATTACGACGTCCATCGCCAGGAACTCCATCTTGGCGTTAAGCGTCACGCCGGGCGCGATGACGTGGTAGTCGGTCCCGCCGGCGTAGAAGCGCAGGTCCATGATGGCGTGGCCGACGTGGATGCAGCTATCGCCGTCGCAGTCCTCGAGCAGCGCGTAGAGCTGCCCCCCGGAGCCTTCCGGGGTAGCGTCGATATGCAGCTGCGGCTGCCCGCCGAAGCGGAACTCCGTTGCAAACGGCTCGGTCTCGAAGACGACGTCCGGGCTGCCCGGGAATACTTGCAGGCTGCCGCCCGCGTGCGCCAGCGCGTCGCCGAGCGCGAACTCGCGCCGCTCGGCGCCCGCCTGCGGGTAGCGGTCGGTGACACGCCACTGCCCGTGATTATCCTGGATTTCAGTCCACATGTTCGGCTTTGGCCCCTCTTCACGCAGGTAGAAGGTGAACCACTCGAGCAGGTCCTGCATCCAGTCGTAGCGCACCATCTGCGGGAACGCTTCCGAGCCACGGCCGGGGTCGCTGCGGTCCCGTAGGTAGGTAGGGCGGTCGGGGTAATCGTGGTCCCACTGCCCCATCAGAAGCTTCGCCTCGATGCCGTGGTCCTTGAGCGTGTTGAGCGTCGGGACCGCCATGTGCGGGTCGACGTTCCAGTCGTGGAAGCCGTGGATAATGTAGACGCTGCCTTCGTAATTCTCGAGCACCTCGGGCAGGAAGTAGCGCTCTTCCCAGTACCCCTCGACCAGCGCGTTCTGGAACTCGGTCCCCCCGAAGACGTAGCCGTTGACGCCGTGGATTGGCCCCGCGACGTAGTCGGGGCAGGCATTCTGCAGGTCCTCGTCGTTGCCGTCGGTACCGAACCCGCCGTAGACCACGTTGTGCATAAACGGCGCCCGTGCCTCGGATGAGCCGTTGCGCCACATCAGCTCGCGCACGCCAATCAGCCCGGAGATGGGGACGATGGTCTTCAGGTGCGGGTTGCCGAACTGCGCCGCCTGCCACTGAGTCGAGCCGTCGTACGATTTGCCGATGATGCCGACGTTGCCGTTGCTCCACTCCTGCGAGCCGAGCCACGTCACCGCCGCGTCGACCCCCAACTGCTCAGAGTATCCCATCAGGTCCATGCAGTGGTTGCTCGCGCCGGTGCCGAAGACTGAAACCTGCGCAAAGGCAAAGCCGTGCGGCAGGTGGTTCTGGATGATATTGTACCCGAGCCAGCTTCCCGGCACAGTGATGTCGGGAGTACTGACCGCCTCCTCACCGAAGTAGGGGCCGATTTCGACGATGACAGGCACCGTCTCCCCGGCCGGTACATCGGGTCGCCAGTAAGCAAGCGAGATGCGCGGGCACTTGTCCGAATCGGGGTTGAGCAGGCATTGCGGGTCGGTCGCCGCGCCCCCTTCGATGAGCGGCAGATCGACCGAGATATACTCGTGCGTTGAGTCCCACTCGTTATCGGTCGCGAGCAGCTCATACGGTCCCCGCTCGAGGACGTAGCCCCAGTCACCGGTCGTGTTGTAATCTTCGTAAATGCGGCTCCAGACCGGCACGTACGCCACCGGCAGCTGCCGCTGCTCTTCCTGCAGCGTGAGGTAAGCCACGCTCGCGAGCAGCAGCACCGCCGTCAGCAGCGCGAACCCCTTCTCGCCGAGGTTGCCCACAATTACCGCCTGCGCCGCGCTACGATAGCTGCCGAGAGCAGCGCGCCCGCCAGCCCGAAGCCGGGAATCGAGAAGCCGTCGCTGTCGCCACTACTGTCGCCGTTACCCGACGGGGCGGCGGCGATATCGAGCGAGAGCGAGAAGCTGTTGTCGGCGCGGTTGCGCTCGTCATCAATGGCGAGGTCGGGGTCGGCCGTAATCCGCAGCGTCGCCAGCCCGGCGGCCGGCTTGCTCCACTCGAGCAGCACCAGCGCTTCGCCGAAACCGGCGAGGCCCATATCAACACTGTAACTCGCCTCGACCCGACCCGCGACGTAGAGCTTGACACTAAAGGGGTCGGCACCGCGGCCGCCCAGATTCTTGACTACGAGCTGGAACTGCACCGGTGCGCCCGCCTGCAGGTCGCCCGGCATGAGCTGCGCGTAGGGACGGCCGTTGACTTGCAGGTCAACGGCCACTATCATCAGGTCAATTACGCGCTCGATGGGGATTTCGACGACCAGCTTCGCCTCGAAGAGCGCGCTGCCGTCGCCGGGCGGGACCGACTCGGCGCTGAAGCGGAAGTCGACCTCGTCGCCCATACTGTTCTCGAAATTGACCGGCTTGAGCACGATTTCCAGCTGCTTGGTCTTACTGCGGTCGACGGTGATGGTGTTCACTGCCTGCCCACCCTCCTCGATGCGTACGGTCCAGTCGCCGCGACCGATGATGGCGGTGACGTCGTAGCTGTCGCGGTCGTTGCCTGTATTGCGCACGCCGACCGGGAAGCGGTAGAGGCCGTCGATATCGAGCGCCTCGGGGTCAATCGCAATTCGCGCGTCGAGCCCGCTGATTGCGGCGCCGTAGGTGCGCACCGTCGCCCGCAGGTCCATGCGCTCGCTGACCGAGCCGTCGTTGAGCGATGTTACCTCCAGCCGTGCGGTCGCGCTGCTGCCGCCAGCGGCGCCGTCGGGCGCCTCGATGCGGACGCGCGCGTAATCGTACTGGTCGACCGGCAGGTCAAATTCGCCGGGCGTCAGCAGTGTCGCCTCCCAGCCACTGGGAAGCGAGCCGTCGTCAACCTCGATTTCGAAGCTGTCGGCGGTGTTGCCGCGGTTCCAGACCTTGACGCGGTACTCCACCTTGCCGCCACGCGGCAGCTGCAGGTCGTAAGTGCCGCCGCCGCCATCCTCGTGCTCAAGCTCGATGGCGAACTCGTCGACGGTCAGGTCGTAGGAGACCGACTCCTCCCAGATGTTGCCACGCATGTCAGTCACCGAAATCGTAATCTGGTAAGTACCGGAGCTGATGCCGGAGTCCTGCTGGTATTGCCAGCGCCCTTCGATGTATTTGGCGAAGGGATGCTGGTCGCGGACGCGGACCGAGTCGTTGAAGTTGCCCCCACCGGAAACGCCCTCGATTTCGAGGCTGAAGCTCCCGAGGTCGAGGTCCGCCACCGAACCGGAGCCCGAGTCGTCGATGACTCCGAGCGCGTCGACGACGCTCGCCTTGATGTAGAGCGAATCCTCGCCCGGCTCGTCGGTGCGGTCGTTGCTGAAAAACACCTCGGGGTTGAGGAATACCGGCTGCATGCGCACCATGATTTGCGAGTTGAAGTCGGGGCTGTCGGCCTTGATGTAAACTGTGCGGTTCTCTGTGTCGGGTGCCCAGGTAATCGAGGTCTCCAGCTCGATTCCTATAGTGGAGAAAGCTGGCACGATATGGTAGTCACCATAATCCAGGGACAGCTCCGAATCGGGCCCAACTGTGTAGTTTCCGTTGAGCGTGGTGCCTGGCGGGAATGCCTCAGCTTCCTCAGATACTTCTTCGCGTGAGAGGTTGTGTCGGGTAGCGTTTCCTCCCTCATCGACGACGAAGAGGTATAATGTCGAGCGGATAGTGATCTCCTGGACGTTCGTCGACTCCACCCAGATTGTGAAGGTATAGCTTTCACCCAGTTCGACCTGACCACCGAGGCCCTGTTCCCACGTGGAGAGCGGGTAGAACGTCCCCTGCTGGTTCAGCTCTTCGCTGCAGCTCCACCACCCCAACCGGTTCTCCTGCGGTTCCTTGGCGTTGAGCTTGAAGGTGTTACCGAGACCGTCTCGCTTCAGGTAGAGCGGCGTCTCGGCGTCGGCGCTGGCACCCTCCGCCGGCTGCGCCAGCAGCAGCAGCGCTCCGGCTGCCAGCAGTGCCAGCGCAAGATGTAGCCGCATCGCATGCCCCTCCGTTCGCGGAGTATTAAGGTTGTGCTGTGAAGAGCAACTGCCCGCCGCCCGTTTCCTGCAGTTCCCCGTCGGCCGCCACCAGCTCGCCGCGGCGCCAGACCCGCTGCGGGAAGATGGCGTCCCACCCCTCGTAGGGGCTCCAGCCGGCGCGTGAATGGAGTTGCTCGAGCGCGACCGGGCGCGCCGCCTTCAGGTCGACCTCAATCAAGTCGGCCGGTTGCCCCGCCGCGATGCGGCCGCGCGCCAGACCCAGCCGGTCGGCGGGCGCTTCGGCCATCGCGTTCACCAGCCGCCCCAGCGCCAGCCGGTCAGCGGCGACTTGCTGCAGCATTAGCGGCACCATCGTCTCGACGCCGGGAATCCCCGACGGCGGATTGTCGGACGCCTTCTCCTCGGGCAGGTGCGGCGCGTGGTCGCTCGCCAGCACCGCAATGCGGCCGTCGCGGAAGCCCGCCCAGAGCGCAGCGTTGTCGCGCGGCGTCCGCAGCGGCGGGTCAACCTTGCAGTCGATGGAATCGCACGCGTCAAGGTTCAGCAGCAGGTGGTGCGGGCAGACCTCCGCGGTCGCGCCCGCAGGCAGCCCCGCCAGGCCATCCGCCGTCGAGAGATGCGCGACATGCAGCTGCGGCGACGCCGGCATCCCCGCCAGGCATTCCGCCTCGGCCAGCCGGCGGTGCGCGGTGTGCTCCGCCAGCTTGCGCGGCGGCGACATGTCGATGTGCGATGGGTGTTCGCCGTGAATCACTAGCGGCCGCCCGCCGGCAGCGGTGATCTCGTTGGCGGTCGCGCGATAATCATCCCACGACTTGCCGTAGGGATAGAGCTTCCAGAAGGCGGCCGGCAGTTTGCCGAACCATGCTTCGCGCGAAATCCCCGGGCGCGCGCTGACGCCCAGCCCGAAATCGACCACCGACGCCGCCGCGGCGCGCTCCGCCTTCGCGGCGAACGCGGCGGGCGAGTCGGTCGGCGGCTGTGTGTTGGGCATGTCGACGACGGCGGTAACTCCGCCGCACGCAGCCGCTGCAGAGCCGCTGGCCCAAGTCTCTTTCTGCGGGAAGCCGGGGTCGCGGAAGTGGACATGCATGTCGAAGCCGGCGGGCAGCAGCATCCCGCGAACGCGCTCTTTCGGGCCGGCCATGGTCTTCGCAACACGTTCGATGTTGCCGTCGTCGCCGACGACGACGCATCCCTCGGTCAGCCCGTTCTGCGGATGCCAGATACGGCCTTCCAGAATCACGCCTCCGCCTCCGGCAGCAGCGATAGCCGCAGCGTGTAGATCGCCTCGTTACGGCTGTCGGCTTCGAGCAGCGCCTGCGCCGGCTCGCTGAGGCTCGCCGGCGCAACCAGTTCAAGTAGCAGCTGTGCTGATGCGCCGGCGGTCAGGTTTAGCGTCCAGTTGAACGGGTCCGGCTGCCACGCCACGTCGCTGAAAGTGGTGTTGTCAGGATTAAGCCATCCGGTGCCGGAGGTCACGTTCGTCACGTCCAGCGTCGCGCTCCAGTTGACCGGTAGCTTCAGTGCCAGCGTCAAGTTGTCGTGCACCTCGCCAGTGTTATTGACCCAGATGATGGTCGAGTTCGAACCGCCAGCGGCAAACTCCAGCTCCCCTTCGGCGGCCTCCATCTCCAGCCCGAACGGCGACGGGATAGTCATCAGCGGCGACGGGACAAAGCAGAGCAGCAGCATTACACCGGTGAAGCCGGCGGCGAACCAACGTGGGGTGTCGAGCGGCGTGATTTCCTCCGATGGTGGCGGGTGCTCGGCACCGAGAAAATAGACTAGCCCAGCGAAGATGGCCCAGCCGAAATATGGGTCCGAGTAGCCCGGCACGCCGAAGAACGCCATGAAGAGCATCACCGCGATGGCGAGATAGGAGAGTAATCGCGCGCGCGGGCCGAACAGTGCGCGCGCGATGTGGCCACCGTCGAGCTGTCCCGCCGGGAGCAGGTTGAGCGCAGTCACCAGCAGCCCCGCCCAGCCAGCAAACGCGACCGGATGGATGAGGTAGTTATCGCTCAGCGTCATGAACTGCGCGGCGAGCGTGGCGAGCAGGTTGAACGCCAGCGGGGTGCCGAGGAAAATCAGGTTACCCGGGTCGACCGGCGCCTCGCGCGCCGCCTGCTCGGTGAGCCAGAAGCCGAGCAGCGTGATTGGCAGGGCGGCGAGGAAGCCCGCGATGGGGCCACTGGCGCCGACATCCAGCAGCGCCCGGCGGTTGGGAATCGGCTCGCGGATGGCGATGAAGGCGCCCATGGTCCCGAGCAGCAGCGGCGGCGGGATGGGGATGAAGAAGGGCAGCGACGCGTCGAGGTTGTGCTTGCGTGCGTAGACGTAGTGTCCCATCTCGTGGATGCCAAGGATGGTCAGCAGCGGCAGAGAAAAGGTGAGCCAGCCGTAGAAGAGCGTCTCGGGGTGGAGCAGGATGAGCAGCAGGTCCCAGCCGCTCCGCAGCTCGTAGCTCCCGGCGTAGCCGGCCCAGAAGAGCGTCCCGGCCCAGGTGGTGGTGAAGATGGTCGCCAGCAGCAGATAGAGGTTGGTGCGCTCGGAGCGAGTTTTGCGCCGCGTCTGCGGCAACAGCACCAGCAGCAGCTCCCCCCCGGCGCGGCGCAGCATCGGGTGCAGCCGCACCCCGCCCGGCTCTCCCTTCAGGTCGAGCCGCAGCTCCTCGAACGCTGTAGCGAGGTCGGGCCGCTCCTCGACCAGCAGCAGGTGCGCCGAGCCGTCCCAGCGCGATTCGAGCACTTTCCAGCCGCGCCGCTCGGCGTAGCCACGCGGGTCCTCCTCCGGAGTGGGCATACGCCGCGCAGGCGGGCCGGCCGGTTATACGATTTGCCGGCCGGAGGGCGAGCGCTTTTATTGACGGCCGACATGACGGGAGCTAATGGTACTCAAGGGATCTGACAGTAAGATTGAACTTGAGGAAATTACTGCCTGTCCCGAGTGTGATTCGAAGCATCTCATCCGCGACTATAATCGCGGTGAAATGACCTGCAGCGGCTGCGGTCTTGTGGTCGATGACAACTTCATTGACCAGGGTCCGGAGTGGCGCGCGTTCGACGCCGAGCAGAACGAGAAACGCTCGCGAGGCGGGGCGCCGATGACGGTGATGGTACACGACAAGGGGCTCTCGACCGACATCGGCTGGGGCAACCGCGACACCCACGGCAACGTCGTCCCGACCCGTAACCGCGCACAGCTGTTCCGTATGCGCAAGTGGCAGAACCGCACCCGCGCCTCGACTTCGGCCGACCGCAACCTAGCGATGGCTCTCAAGGAACTGAACCGGCTCGCTTCCAAGATTGGACTGCACCGGCGGGTGCGCGAGGACGCCGCGATGCTCTACCGGCGGGCGGTTAACCAGAACCTAGTCCGTGGCCGCTCGGTCGAAGGAGTCGCCGCCGCTGCGCTCTACGGCGCCTGCCGGCGCTGCGAGGTGCCGCGTACGCTGAACGAGATTACCGCAGCGTCGCGCGCCAACAAGAAGGAGGTCGGCCGCACCTACCGCTACATCTCGCGCGAGCTGAAACTGAACCTCCGGCCGGCGTCGCCGGTCGTCTACATCAACCGCTTCTGCCGCGAGCTGGAACTGCCGGGGCGGGTCGAGAACGCCGCCATCCGTATCCTGAATCAGGCGGTCGAGGCTGAACTCACCTCGGGGCGCGGGCCGACCGGCGTCGCCGCGGCCTCGATTTACGTCGCGTCGGTGCTCTACAACTCACGCAAGACGCAGAAGTGCATCGCCGAAACCGTCGGCGTGACCGAAGTCACCATCCGCAACCGTTACAAGGAACTGGCGGAGAATCTGGACATCACGGTCCAGATATAGCGCGCATGCGCGTCCAGCGCAGGCGCGACGGCGCCGTCCGGTTGCGACTCGAGCACGAGGACGACCTCTACCACCTTGACCTGCTGCTCGAGCCGGGCGACCGCGTCCGCGCCTCCACCGAGCGGCGCGAGGCGACGCAGGCGGACCGGCTGCGTCCCGGGCGCGGCGCCAAACAGAAAATGACGCTGACGCTCGCGGTCGAAAAGGTCGAATACCAGCCGTTCGGCCAGCGGCTGCGCTGCCACGGCCCGATTACCGAGGCGAAGCGCGACGTCGGCCAGCACCACACGCTGCTGCTGGGACCGGGCGACGACCTGACGCTCGGCAAACCCGCATGGGCGCCGCACCACAAACGGCGGCTGCGCGAGGCGGCGCAGCCCGCGGTGCGCGCGCTGGCGGTCGCGGTAGAGGCCGACTCGGTTGTGCTGGCTGAAGTCAGGCCGTACGGCATCCGCGAGCTGCGGGCGCTGAACCGCGCCGGCGGCAAGGGCACCGGCGGCGAGAGCCAGAAGGCGTTCTTCGCGCGCGTTATCACCAGCGTCGCCGACGCGCTCGGCAGCGGCGGTGCGACCACGGCCGCGGCGCTGATTGTCATCGGCCCCGGCTTCCTCAAAGAAGATTTGCTGAAGCAGGCGCGCGACGACGCGCCCGAGCAGTGGGGCGGCGCGACCGCCGTCACCGCAGGGCAGGGTGGCCTGGCGGGCGTCCACGAAGCGCTCCGCACCGGCAAGCTGCCGCAGGCGGCCGCGCAAGCGCAGCTGCAGCGCGAGCTGGAGGCGGTCGCGGCGCTCAGTGACGCGCTCGCGCGCGACCGGGCGACCTACGGCGCGGCGCAGCTGCGCGAGGCGCTGGAGGCGGGCGCCGGCGAGCGGCTACTGATTCTGGCGCCCGAGACACGTTCCCCGCAAGGCCGCCGGCTGCTGGCGCTGGCCGAGCAGGCGCGCACCGAGGTCATCGAGGTCTCGCCGCACCACCACGGCGGCGAAATCCTGGCGGGGCTGGGCGGCGCGGCGGCGGTGCTGCGCTACAAATTATGAGCGGCGCCACAGCGCTTAAACACGCGCCGGCCTCGTCGGCCGCATGATGCCCGGCATGGGTCGCATGAACCCGCGCATGATGAAGAAGCTGCAGAAGCAGCTGAAGCAATCGACCGAGGAAATCGACGCGACCGAAGTCATCATCCGCACGCCGGAGAAGGAACTCTACTTTGACGCGCCGAGCGTGACAGCGATGGACATGATGGGGCAGAAATCTTTTCAGGTCGTCGGCGAGCCGCAGGAGCGGCCGCTCGGCAGCGGCACTGCGGCGGACGCGGGCGACGCGGCGGCGCAAATCCCGGCCGAGGACGTGGCGCTGGTCGCCGCGCAGGCCGGCGTCTCCGAGGAGGCGGCGCTCGAGGCGCTGCGCGAATGCAACGGCGAGCCGGCCGAGGCGATTATCCGGCTGATGGAGGGCTGATGGACTTCGCACCGACCGAGGAGCAGCAGATGATTCGCGACATGGTGCGCGACTTCGCCGAAAGCGTCGCGGCGCCGACCGCCGCGGAGCGCGACAAGGCGCAGCAGCCGCCGGTGGCGGAATTCAAGGAATTCGCGGAGCTGGGATTCGTCGGGATGACCATCCCCGAAGCTTATGGCGGGCAGAAGCTCGACGATGTCTCGGAGGCCATCGTGGTCGAGGAGCTGTCGCGCGTCGACCCGTCGCTGGGAGTCATGGTT
The DNA here is from genome assembly GCA_030748895.1 of Candidatus Poseidoniia archaeon. Classification (NCBI taxonomy): domain Archaea; kingdom Methanobacteriati; phylum Thermoplasmatota; class Candidatus Poseidoniia; species Candidatus Poseidoniia archaeon. The sequence continues at coordinate 3,432 of JASMLC010000001.1, read as the reverse complement.
GCGGTGCACGTGGGTCTCTGCTCGCTGACTATCGTGCTGCACGGTAGCGAGGCGCAGAAGGAGAAATATCTCCCGCAACTCGCAAGCGGGGAGACGCTGGGCGCCTACTCGCTGAGCGAGGCGGGGTCGGGAACCGACGCCGCCGCGATGAGCGCCAGGGCAACTGATGACGGCGACTGCTACGTGCTGAACGGCGAGAAAATGTGGGTCACCAATGGCTCCTGCGCCGATGTCTTTGTGCTGTTCGCAAAGGTGGTTGGCCATCCCGATTACGGCAAGAAGAAGCACGGCGGCGTCACCGCCTTCATCATCGAAAAAGACTTCGACGGTTTCGCGGTCGGCAAGAAGGAGAACAAGCTGGGCATCCGCTCCAGCGACACCACCACGCTGCTGCTTGACAACTGCCGTGTCCCGAAGGAGAACGTGCTGGGCGAGGTCGGCAAGGGCTTCGCGATTGCGATGAACGCGCTCGACAACTCGCGTATCGGTATTGCCGCGCAGGCACTGGGGATTGCCCAGGGCGCCTACGAAGCGGCACTGAAGTATGCACTGGAACGCGAGACCTTCGGAAAGCCGATTGCACAGCACCAGACCATCGGCAACTACCTGGCCGAAATGGCGACGCGCACTGAAGCGGCGCGGCTGCTGGTCTACCGCGCCGCGTGGGCCAAGCAGCAGCACTACGAGCAGGGCGCGCCGCGCCACACGCTCGAGGCGAGCATGGCCAAGCTGACCGCCGGCGATACCGCGATGTGGGTCGCCGACCACGCCGTGCAGGTGCTGGGCGGCTACGGCTACACGACCGACTTCCCGGTCGAGCGCTTTTTTCGCGACGCCAAGATTACCCAGATTTACGAAGGAACGCAGGAAATCCAGCGTGTTGTTATCGCGCGCGCACTGGCGCGCTAGCCAATATTCGGGGGAACGCCAAGTATTATAATGGAGGCTCCCTGCGCCGCCATCCTGCCAGGAGGCAGGCAATAGAACAATGAGCAGAAACATATACGTGGGCAACCTACCATGGTCGTTCAAGGACGAAGACCTCGGACAGCTGTTCGGGGAGCACGGCGAAGTGCAGTCAGCCAAGGTCATAATGGACCGGATGAGTGGCCGCTCCCGCGGCTTCGGTTTTGTCGAGATGTCGACCGCCGAAGAAGCGAGTGCAGCAATCGAGGCCATCAACGGCAGCGAAGCTGACGGACGCACCTTGAAGGTTGACGCCGCTCAGGAACGGGCACCCCGCCGCGACAACTACTGAGTCAAACAGTCGCTTTTTTCGCACAACGGCTACCTGAAGCGAGCTGCCCAGCGTGAGCTGGGCCGGTTTCAGGCAAGCCCGAAATTAAGGACAGACAGCGCTTCCACTGAGGCCGGGGTTTCCGCCCTGGTCGAGATAGAGACAGACCTGCTTGCGTCTGGCCCAGCCTGAGCTGGGCCCGCAGCCGTGGCGTCGCATTGACCTACGACAACATCCTCGAGATCATCGAGAAGAAAGTGGCAGGGCAGATGGCCGAGAAGGCGCTGAACGAGATACTTGCGGACAAGGAGCTGGGCAATGCCCTTCAACCGGACGATGCCCTGAAGGAAGAACTGGGCCTCACGTAGTCATTGCAGAAGGCTTCCTCATCCGGCTTCTCTTAGAAAACCCTTAAAGCATGGTGACTCTGCGACCATATGGGAGCTTACTTTACTTTCAAATGTGATTGTGGCTATTCAGCGCATGTTTCCGGTATGCCAGACTCGGGATTCTTTGCTATGACTATCACTGTGACTTGCGATGATTGCAAGGAAATTGGTGATATTACCGTCGAGACCGAGAAAGAGGAATGGAAGGATGATATTGGAAAATGCAGAGAATGTGGTGGAACCAATGTCAGGGGCTGGGGCCAGAAAGACCGCTATGACAAGGGAGAGGAGGAAAACTATGATTGCCCCAAATGCGGAAGCCGGATGTCCAGGGATGAGAGTGCTGGGGTGACCATGTGGGATTGAATGAAAAACTGGATGAGATCATTCAAAAACTTGATGAAATAAATAATCAATTAATATTATCTGAAAAGAAGGGAATGCAATCCAATATGATGCTAGCTGCAGCAATAGTTCTGTACGGTGTACCACTCCTTATTATTTCCAGTTTAGCAACGCATTGGATAATAAATGAATCCCATTATCTTTCATCTCATCTCTTTGTAATAGGTGCTGTGAGCGTACTAATAGTTCTTGGCATCACAGTAATGTTTTTCAATCCGATTTTTGATTTCATACAGTTAAAGCAATTGGATTTAGAAGAAATATTAGAAGTTAGTAATAAAAAGAAATAAGCTTTTGCCGTCATGGCACTGCGCCGTCGCCCTGAATAGGTCACCGTTACATTATAAGTTACGTAAGCTATTACCGTTTTAGATGCAAAAGTCACTGAATATGCTGAAATATATCCTTCATCGACATGGTAAACAAACTACAAAGTCGGTAAAGATTTTACCGCCTTCTTAGAAAACCCTAAAAGCATGGTGACTCTGTGACCATGATGAGATTCCCCCTGCTGCTACAGTTTACCCGACCTCCTTTCAGCGGCTGGAATCACGCGCTGGTGTTTCTGGCACTTGCCTACGCTACGCTGATTAGTCTGTCTGTGGAGGGGCTGGAACAGACCCATGGAGGCACATCTTGTGATAATTCATGCCATAACGGCCACCATGATGAAGAATACGAAGGCTACATTGTTGTCAGTAGTCTTGTGGTACCTGAACTCGAAGTAGGAGAGGAAGGAACTATACTGGCTGAAATCTGGAACGATGCTGAGGGTATTCGGGACCAGTATACACGATATGAGCGCGTTGATTATATCCTCAGTACGGAGAATGACACCCTGGAGATAGATAACCCTTCCGACTATATCATCAACTTGAGGGAAGGCGAAGGAAATAGCCGCATTCTGGAGTGGAGCGTCACCGGGTCCCAGGCCGGCAGTGATACCCTGATACTGCTGCTTGACGGGAGTAATGACCATGATGATGGTTTCAATGTCCTGACAGACGCCAGACAACCTTTTCAGGTCACTACTGAAAAGGCAGACGTCATGCTGGCTGAAAATGATATTGAGCTAAATCCAACAGCTCCGATTCAGGGACAGGCCACTACGTTGGACGTGGTCTTGCAGAACCTAGGCGGTAATGCGACGTGTAACTTGGCTCTCTATATAGATGAGGAAAACGTGCAGGGACTGTTAGAACGAAAAGTGGGATTAATCCTGGAGAATGGCGCCAACCTTGATCTCAATTTCAGCTTTGAGACTGCAAATCAGGAACTTGGCAGCCACACCCTCATCCTGCAAGCTGAGAATATTTCACCAGCAGATTCTAACTCGGGGAATCATCGCCTTGAGGTACCACTGCAATTATTGGAGCGAGGGAACCTGCAGGTCACTGGACT